>VGKP01000010.1 GCA_016866975.1 Candidatus Pacearchaeota archaeon | reverse complement strand
TGTGATTATTCTAAGTGGGTATAATTAAGGGTTTAAAAACCTTGCTAATCTGACCCGTCTATAAAAACGGAGTTTCTGGAAGGTTCTTTACTGTCTATCCTCAAGCGTATTCACCGGTCTGACAGTAGTCTATGGCTGCCCGCCCAGAACCCCAAACCGGAATAAGGCTTTCGGCAAATTCAGGCTGACCAACAGAACCCTCAGACGGCGAAAGCCCAGTAATGTCAATAAAACGAATTGGATTATTGAGCGCGTAAACATACCGGTTCAGACTCTGGCCGTCGCTATCACGCACCGTCAGTGGATCCTTCGTCATAAACCGCCCAAAGGCAGGTTTGTAATACCGTGCGCGCACGTAAAGAAGACCGTTGCCGTCATCTACGATGCTGTGTTTCCCGAGGTAACGGAACGGATTCTCTGATGTCGCTTCCTTGTTGCTAAGATTGCCAAATGTCTCATAGGTGTACTTGTCAGTAACTCTACCGCTTGAATCGGTGAGTGCGATCGTGTTGCCTCTCGGATCAAAGTGATAGTAACTTGGTATACTCTACCATCTAATAGAAAATCCTCCAATCTACCACAAAGAGTACCAGTATTATTATTACTGCCCAAAAAGACTTACTCCTTACTTTTGGATTCTTGATGTTGCCTACTTCAAAGAGCAATAACCCTATTATCAACCCTGGAATAATGAAGAGGAACAGCTGTATATATATATGGTCTGCATGAAAGATGAATATTGTAGGCCTTGCAATGATTGAAGGGTAAATGCAATGAAAATCAGGCCCCATAGAATCAGGCCTATAATTGCATACGACCAGCTCTTTTTCATATAACATAGAAAGCATGACTATTTTTAAATTCTATGGTTTGAGATATATTTTTTCAAGAAAGTCTTTCTCTTCCTTAACAATCTCATTATTTGTGCAAGATGCAGTATCCCACATGACACTCTTATAATCTGTAGAATGACCTAGACCGAAAGTATGCAATAATTCGTGGAGAGCAATGTCTGAGCTAGGGCATTCTTCTCCCTCGGTAGGCAATGGTATGTATACTGTGGCCTTATATATTATGTTGCCAGTAATGTTGCGCAATGCAAGACCTATTGTGTTTGCGTGACCTTCTGGACGATAGGCTTCTCTTATCCTAGAAGGTATTTCTCCATAAAAATTTATATCTGCTTCGGTTTCATCCAATATCCTGACAAATGAAATTGAAGGTACTGCACCTTGAAGCCTTTCCAAAGCATATTTTATTTTAAGCTCTTTGCCGTCTTTAATCTTTTGATCCTTGTATTCGGAAAAATTAGTAGTATAAGTCAAGGGCATATGATTCCAGTGGTCTTTTGAAGATTCTTTGAAGATATCTTTTTTAGATAAAAGCAAATATTTCTGATATCTCTCATACTCTTGAGGCGGCACGATTAGTCGGAGATTATTCGTCCTGTTGAAATTCTCAGGCACCTCATAAAATATCCTAAAATTTCCCATTTTTAGCACTATTTTATTGGGATAAGACGAATAATTATAAAAATATAATTTTCCATTCGTAGTATTATAGTATGAAGAATTGTCTATTATAACTTCTCCGTCCAAGCTGCGGTCGGATCCATTGACAGGAAAGCTTAACGTTAAATAGTCTGTCTTATCTTCATATATAACTTCATTATATTCATTTGAGATTATTTCCTGAGGGCTCGTTTTTTTGTAATCACAAAAACGATGCGCCACCTCGGCTTAAAAGCCGAGGTTTGTTGCAGGCGCTCGTTTTTGGAGATGCTCGGGAACCACCACACCTTGAAAGGTGTGGTTTTCATCGGTTCCCGACATAAAAAAACATACTTGTAATAATCAACATTAACGATACTGCGATAATAAAGAACCGGATCTTCATAATTATTTCTTATCCTTAATCTCTTCGCTCATAATGGCACCATGTGCAATTGCATTCAATCTATCGTAAAAATCTAGCTGCATACCTGCTGGAATGTTTAGGATAGCCTGCAGATTGCCATTTGCCAACCATTCCTCGCTCTCCTTAAAATCTTTTAGAATACTGTATATTTGGCCAGTATATCTGGCAGGAATATTGAGTTTTATGCGTTTTGTCTCTACTTTTATCGGGATAACTGCCTGAAGCTTAGAAATAATGTCTGTCAACTGCTGTTCAGGAGCCCTATTGTCTATAGTGACGTGTGCTTCCTCTAAGGCGCGCTTAAGTCTCTCTTCGGTATAAGGTCTCCCGTTCTGGTCAATAGAATTCTTGAGAAGGAGATTGACTATTTGCTTAATCTTGATATCCCTCTCTGCATCCCTATACTCTTGATTCTTTTGGACTTCTCCTGAGACTATTATCTTTTGCGCTATCTGATATACATCATCTGTACCAAACGATTCTATTAGTCCTGCCTTTCCAGCATGAAGGCCTTTTTTCATGTCATGAAAGATATTTGGCGTCACCAGAGCCTGAGAGACATTTCCTTTGCCGGCTCTGACCTTCAAGGCTTCATCTAGATCTACAAGAATTTCATAATGATTTTTATTTACCTTAATGCGTGCTGTAACTTGTGCCACAAAGACGGTAGAAGTGGAGATTATATAAAGATTATGTTTTAATCGTTTATAGCCAGAGATATATGTCTGTGGATTGCACATTTTTTAGTCGATTAGTAAAGCTTAAAACCTTAAGATAATATAATTATATGAGGAAAAAAGATGATCCTTCAAAGAATTTTAAGCATCTACGGTAAGTTTTCTAATATATTCTTCCTCTCAAATTTTTTGAAGAATGCTTCCAAGATTGCAGTGGTCTTACTTATGACCTTTGCGGTATTATTCCTGATTTCATCTTTCTTTCCAGGTCTTTTTTGTTTTAATTGCCAGAGCATTCCAGAAGATTGCTCTGTAGAATATTCAAGAGCCATATCCATGAATGATATATCTCTTTGCGGCCAAGTTGTGACAAAGAATCCTTATTGGGAATATGAAAATTACTGCAGAGAGAAATGCAAGTCAGATATAGCTATAAAAAATTCTAATCCGGAAGAATGTGATTTGGTGCCTCTATTAAAGAAGGGTTCTCAATCCTTGCCATCATTGCGCGACCAATGTTTTATGCAGATTGCTAAGGATCTGAACCAATCATATTTATGCAATAGAGCTGAGAGTGAATGGGCGAGAAAAGAATGCAGTAAAGCTTAAATAGCTCAATTATTTGTCAATTGGGAGAGGATTTTCTATGGATATACCGACTGAAATGCAGCATCAGGCAATGGGCTACGACAGAGCAGCCACAATGTTCTCCCCAGATGGACATCTCTTACAAGTGGAATATGCGGAGAAAGCAGTTAAATGGGGAAGTGCAAGCATTGGATTAGTATGTAAAGATGGCGTCGTAATAATCGCAGATAGAAGATTAAGAGACAAGCTAGTTGCATCAGAATCTATGAACAAGATCTATGAGATTGATGAGCATATAGTGGCTACTGCGTCCGGACTTCTTTCAGATGCTCGAATACTGATTGAGAATGCTCAAGTACTTTCACAGCAAAATAGAGTCACGTACGATTCTCCAATAGAGCCCATAGCGGTAATAAGGATGATTGCTGACAGAAAGCAGATGTCAACGCAATATGGCGGAGCAAGACCTTATGGTGTAGCTTTCCTTTTGGGAGGAGCCAATAAAGGAAAGGCCCATCTTTATACTTCGGACGTCACTGGGAATTTCTTGGCATATAAAGCCAATGCGTTGGGAGAGAATGATGAGAAGATTAAAGAGATATTAAGAAAAGATTATAGGGAAGACATGACTATTGATGAAGGTATAAAGTTTTCACTTAAGATATTCAAAGAGATACTTGAGAAAAATTTCGATCTCCAGAGGTTTGATGTAGGTTATGTAAAGATTGCTGATGAGAAGCTTGTAAGATTGCACGGTGATGAGCTGAAGAAGTACTCAAAGTAAGATTGTTTTTTAAAAATTTTTTAGACCTATAATAAATCCATCCACTTTCTGAGAAATGATGCTATAATTATTGTCAAGATAAGGTAAGCCCAGAACCAACTAAAGAACCCAAAAATTACTCCAGGGTTTGTTGTGAAATAATCGCTGAACCAACGGAATAGGAGAATGAGTGGTGCGATTGTGAATAGAGAGGGTTTGAGGGTCAGCTCGAAAGTCCTTGGAAGAAACTCAAAACTCTTCTTCTGGAGCTCCATCATCTTCTGAGGATTGTCTTTGTGAATCTTCATCTCCTCGTTAAGTGCTTTCTGCTCAGATTTGAGTTGCTTCATGGCCTCCTTGTCAATAGTTAACTTCTGGACTATGCTCGTCAAGAGAGTAAGCATGATTACTATTATCACCATCCCTATATCCCTGTTCCAGTTAAGAAGTGCCCCTGCTGTGGGATCGAGGATTGCATGACCGGTTGTCTTGATAATTGGAAAAGCATCCCATAAAGAAGGGATAAGCAAAGCTACTACGGTTACAAGCAAAAAAAGCTTCATCCCTTTCATATTAAATCTTCTCCGTCATCATTGAATTACCTTCTTTAGTGCTGGATGCATATCAACTGCGTGCTGTTGTGCAACATTCTGATAAAGCTGATACATTATCATTACTGCAAGCAAGATTGCCGTACCTGAGACCAATGCGCCTAAAATATCTGCGATAGCAGAAAGAAGTCCTATTGCTAGACCTCCCATGACCGTAAGAGGAAGGATGTACCTCTTCAATATTGATTCTAGGACGCGCTGGTCTTTTCTGAAGCCTGGTATCTGTAAACCTGAAGCCAAGATTTTTTTTGCCTGCGATGACTCGTCCATCCCAGATGTCCTTACCCAGAGGATTGCGAATATTGCAGAGAATATCATGAAGAACAGTGTATGGATAATGGATTGCCATATCAATCTCTGAGAAAGTCCTCCTTTTATCGCAGAATCAAGAAGATTCGAACTACTGAACCAGAAAACCAGACCTGTTGTAGGATGACCTTGACTAAAAGTCCCTAAAATAGGATTCCCTGCGTTCTCAAGCAATATCCCAAATAACTGGAGGTTTGCCAAAAGTGCTGCGACCAGGATAACTGGCATAACTGATGCATAGAAGAATGCTAGTGGCCACTTCATGCTATGCCCTCTCAGTCTTTCATATGTAAGAGGAATCTCCACCTTAAGACTTTGAGCAGCTACGACGAGAAGGAAGATTATAACTGTGGCGATTATTGCTGCAAGTGCTGCAAGTGCCTCTGTCGGAGCGCCATTTATCACGGAATGAATTATTACCAGCACTTTTCCTACGCAAGAAGTCTGCCCTTCTGAAAAGTTTGCAAGACAGTTCTCGCCGGTAGGAGTTATGAACTGGAACAACTGCGCAAACATCCTCCACGCTACTCCTGCTACGATGAATATTGATGTGCCTGAACCAAATCCCCATTTTGTGACTACCTCATCCATAAACATTATCGCAAGGCCGCCGAGGATGAGTTGCACTATCAATATCAGAGTCAGATTTGGAGTTATTGGCTGTAGACCTCCCATCAATACATATATCATCGCTTCAAATACTATGAAAAATATCACGCCAAGTTTTTGCAGGCCCTGGAAATACTTTCTGCCTTCTGGGTTTGAGGTGTCTATTTTCAATATCCCTGAGCCAACAAGAAGCTGAAGAATGATGGAGGCCATGACGATAGGGCCAATACCGAGACTGATGATGCTCCCAAAGTCTGTACCCAAGATAATGGCGAGATATTCAAAATTCGCGAGAGAGTTTGGACCGAGACCATAAAGTGGTATATTTGCCAGTACAAAGAAAGAGAGAAGTATAATCAAAGTCCATTTGAGCTTTACATTGAAGCTAAGTTTCTTTTCTACTGGATGCCTCACCTCTGGCAGATTATTTAGAATATTTCGGATATCCATCCTAAGAAATTCTCCTCTGTTTAATCATAAGTGCATGTACAAAAAAGAGTTTTTAAAGCTGTTGATAAAGACATTTATCGAAGGCAGGAAAGTTTAAATGAGACCGTGAATTGACGATTTGAGAGGTGTCTATGACGCATCCAATTATTAACATTGTTAAGACTGAATGGGGCTATCTGGGAAAGCGAAGAACTGTCTTCATAGGATATCTTCTCCTTTTCTTGATTGCTGGCATCATTGATCTTGCCACCCCCTATGTTATCGGAATGATCTTTAATTCTATTCAGAAAACTATTTCAAGTCAAGAAGAACTTACGAGCCTTCTTTTTAAGATATCTCTCCTCTTGATCCTCACCATTGTCTTCTGGATATTTCATGGCACGGCGCGCGTGCTTGAAACAACAACAAGTTTTTTTGTCAGAAAAAACTATGTCAATGATAAATTAAGAATGATCCTTAAGCTGCCCGTTCAATGGCATAAGGATAACCATTCTGGCGACACGATTGACAAAATTAACCGCGCTTCGAATGCACTGGAAGATTTTTCAGGGCAAATGACTTTCCAAATCATCTATGGAATTACTGGATTTTTTGGGTCCCTGCTCGTCTTGTTTTTTATCGATTGGAAAATAGCAATTTTCACATTTATTTTTTCAACGCTCACTCTCTTTATTATCTCACGTGTCGACAAGAACCTTAATAAGAAATACAAGGAGATCAATACCTATAACAACAAATATTCTGCGACTCTCTTTGACTATATCAGCAATATTATCACGGTTATCACTCTGCGGCTAAAAAAAACTGTTGCTGAAGAAGTGGATGCCAAGCAAATTGCAAGCTACCCCACGTTCAAAAGCAGCAACATTGTTAACGAACTTAAGTGGGGCTTTGCAAGTATCGCCCTAAAAGTTATCATTGTGGCTGCGCTCATGTACCGCGCATTTACAGAGTATTCTTCAACAGGCACGATTTTAATCGGAACCCTATATATGCTTTACGGATATCTTGACAATGTAGGCAATACTTTCTATAAATTTGCTGACTTGTATGGCAACATCATCCGCATGAATGCGCGTATCGAAGGAGCATATCCCTTGGATGAAGCCTATCGCAAGATAGCTTTCACAGACGTCGGCGCACTGCCTAAAGGATGGAAAGAGATCACGTTTAAAAATGCCTCGTTCACATATGATAAAGAAGGGAAGCAACGACATATCGATGGCATCACATTCACCTTGAAGAGAAAGCAGAAAATTGCACTCGTGGGAGAAAGTGGCTCTGGAAAAAGCACCATTCTCTCCCTTATCAGAGGATTGTATGACATCGAACGCGGAAGCGTTCTTTGCGATGGCGCGCTACTTCGTGGAGGAGTGCATAGCGTTAAAGATCAAGTTACTCTGATTCCCCAAGAGCCAGAGATATTTAATAATACGTTCCGATATAACATTACCATGAACCTCCCCGCACAAGAAGAGGTCATTCAAAGCGTGATTGCAATGTCTCAATTGAATCCTGTGATTGAAAAACTTCCCCAAGGACTTGACACGCAAGTCATGGAGAAAGGAGTCTCTTTAAGTGGAGGAGAGAAGCAGAGGCTTGCGCTGGCGCGAGGACTGCTTGCCGCTTGGAAGAGTGATATTGTCCTTTTAGACGAGCCAACAAGCAGCGTGGATAGTCTTAATGAGCTTAAGATCCATGAACATATCTTTGAACAATTCAAGCACAAAACCATTATTTCTTCCATTCATCGTCTGCATCTCCTCGATAAATTTGATATAATCTACCTCTTCTCTAAAGGGAAAATTGTTGGACAAGGAACGTTTGAAGAAATCAAGAAAAATCCTCACTTCCATACGATGTGGACACGTTACACCCGAGAAAAAATGCTGGACAAAAAGCTTGAGAAGCAGCAGGAAGAGAAACTTTAATATTATCTCTTCTCAGCCTTTTTCTCTTCTTTGACTTCTTCTTTCTTTTCTCCAGATTCTGAGAGTGAGAGCGTTCCTTTGGCAGCCTCGATTTTTTCCTGTGCAGACTGTGATGCTGCACTTGCCTTGACCTTGAGAGCCTCTGTAATTTTTCCTTCACCGAGAATCTTGTAGCCTTCGAGATCGATAAATCCATCTTTGCCTGGAACTTTAGAAGACAGGTCTGAGAGATTTATTACTTTCAATTTTTTTGGGACAGTGCCTCTCCTTAATGTGCGATCTTTACCAAAATAATTGTTTCCTCCAGTAATCTTGATAACCAATGAATTTTTCTGATCTCCTCTCTTACCAGTGCCAGCCCATCCTTTTCCTCCTTGATTACCTGATCCTCTTGTCCTTTCTTTTGCTCCTCTTCTGGCAGTCTGACTTCCTCGATACCTTGATGACTTGCGCCTTTTCTTTGTCCCCATCATTATAACATCCTCCTGCCTAAGAACCTACGGTTCTTGTGGGTCAACTCCCTCATAAATACGAGGCTGCTCATAACATCCTCCTGATGAGATCGTTAATATCTTTCTTATTGTCGCCTAGAACTCCGCCCTTTATAGGATAGTGAATCTTGCTGTCGATGCCTCCACGTGGTGGATGAAGTCTGAAGAATGGTTTCAATCCTGCTCCTTCTAATCCTTTTTTATCTAGCAGTTCAAGGATCTTTTTTGAATCTATCTTCTTTTTATCGATAGATACGCCTCTCTTCTCGATCAATAGAGATAGTGTCTCTTTGTCTATATCTCCATAAGCTATGAAATTTCTTACATGTTGGAGAAGCTTAGTATTTTCTGGAGTTGGTTGCAGAAGGATTGCAGAATATTTTCTTCTCAATCTCATCCTGTCAAGAGTTATTTGAGCCTCTCTTGGCATCTCAACTAGCCCAGATATTCTAATTGCAACTATCATGATAACATCTCCTTCCTAAGGAAACCTACGGTCTCCTTGTGGGTCAACCTTCCCTTATTATTTGAGTTCATGATAACATCTCCTTCCTAAGGAAACCTACGGTTTCCTTGTGGGTCAACCTTCCCTTATTATTTGAGTTCATGATAACATCTCCTTCCTAAGGAAACCTACGGTCTCCTTGTGGGTCAACCTTCCCTTATTATTTGAGTTCATGATAACATCTCCGTGGTTTTTTTGAGAGCTTCTACGCAAGCCTTAGCGACATTGAAAGTTGTCCTAGTCTGTCCTCTAGTGACTGCATAGATGTCTTCTATCCCTGCAAGCCTAAGTATCTTCTTACATTCATCTCCAACTACCAGGCCTGTCCCTCTTGGTGCTGGAATAAGCTTGATCCTGACTGAACCGCATTTTCCTTCAACAATGAAAGGCACTGTATGAGGGTCTACTCCTAATGCTTTCTCATCTGGAGACTCAAAACCTCTTCGGACCTTTATTATATTGAGCTTTGCCTGTCTAAGTGCCTTAGATCTTGAAGGTAACGTCTCCTTTGCTCTTCCCATACCTATGCCTACATGGCCTCTTCTATCTCCTACAACTGCAAGAGAAGAGAATGTGACTACATTGCCTTCCATTGTTTTCTTTTGTGTCTGTCTCCAGGCTCTTCTCTTACCGCCCCCAAATTTGCCTTTTGCTTGACCTATCAGAAGAAGATCATTCTCAAGCCTTAGAAGAGTGTCTGCAATCTCAGACTCAAGTATCTTTTTATGTGACTGGAGTATAGAATCGAAGTTCTTTTCCTTGCCTGTCTTTACTGCTTTCCCCAGTGCAGTTTTGGGCACCCATGCAGCAAGAGTCCTTTTCTCATTTTCCTCATCTCTCTGAGCTTTCTTTTGGGCCCTAGTCAATTGGACCGCCTCCAGTTTCTCTACCTTCTCTTCCAGCTTAGCTACTTCTTCCGGTGTTGCTTCAATTAATTCCTTCATATTATCTTTTTCCGCCATTATAGTTTATGCTTTATGCCCTCCATCAATTTATTAAGTTTATGTTTCTTAAACATCTCTTCTGTTGGAAAAACATCAGGGTTGTGGGGTACTTTCAGGCCTGCATCCACCGCACCTTTCAAAACTGCATATATTCTGGACTTAGGAATATTTCTTTGAAGCCCGATATCTAATATTGCCTCTTTTATCTTTTCCTTTGCCTTTTTGGCAGCTAGAAAACCGGTGAGATAAGCGGCAGGAAGACTTTTTAGACTTCCTTCGGATTCTTTTGGCCAGCCGCGAGCAATAAGGTCCTTAGAGGTTATGTGGAATACCACCTTATCTTGGGCACCTTCAGATTCTGCAATCTGCACTATTATTCCACGGTTTGTCTTTCTTATAACTAGTCTGGGCTTTCTTGACTTAAGCAAAGCTAGCCTTGCCCGATAATCGGTCTTCTGTTCTTTTCTACGTCTTCTGAATGTCCTTCTCATTGTAATTGCGTTAGCCTCTCCTTGAAATGATGCTTGTCCTTGAATGCCCTTGCCTTAATCTCTTTCCTCAGTTTCCAATAGTGTTCATTTTTGATAGATCCTTTTCTTTTCAATGTAGCCAGATTCTTCCTTAGTTTTCTTGCCATTCTCATATATTCTAGTTTACCTTTGTTAATCCTCTTTTTTATGCTACCTGCCCTTCTTCTTGTATTTCTTTTTATCTTCGTCTTTCTCCCTTTTATCGGCTTTATCAATATTGCCTTATCAACAAATAGATCTCTAATGTCTTGCTTCGTTATAGCTTCTTTTATGTCTGCAAGCCTGGCTTGATTCAAGACTATCCTGCCCATGCCTACTCCAAAAGTCTTGGCTGCAAGAATTTTCTTCTTTTCTAGGTTCATCTTATATTTCCTCCACTTGCATTTATGACCTTAAGACCAGACTCTTGTGCCTTTTTCAACAAATCAATTTTCTTCTTGGCACCAATCCTTGCCAATATAATGCATTGTGTCTTTGAGTTCAATTTCTGTATTTCGGCAGCATTGTGCACCAGTACAGGATAGAGACCATCTATCTTGCTTTCATCCTTTCTCAATGAACCGTACCCTATCCCTGGCTGGACAGGATAACTGAATCTCTTCAATCTCAGCTTGTTATGGTGGCCACGAGGTCTTCTCCACTTCTGTATCTTTCTCCTATTCTTTCCTAGCCTCAATAATCTAACTGTGTCTGCTCTCAAAAACTTTGGCCTCTTATTACTCATTGTGCTGCCTCCGGTTTGGATGTTATAAATATGCCATCTTGGAATATTCTTCTGTCCCTATACCTGATCTTCGTCGCTTTCTCTATATTTGCTGCAGTCTGGCCGGCTGAATCCCTATCGTGAGAACTCAATGTTATTTTGGTACCCTTTATATCTATGTCTACATTTGACAATATTTTTGCACTTCTTGGGACTTTTTCACCCAAGAAATTGTTGATTATCAAGTTCCCCTTATCAAGCTTCAACGTCATAGGAAAATGCACATTGCAAGCCTCTAAAGTGTATGTAAATTTCTTGTCGATACCGGCCAATAGGTTATTGATGTGGGCTACTGTAGATTTTATCTTTTTCCAATCATTTTTATTTCCTTTTTCTGCTCTTATAATAATGTTATTTCCATTAGCTAAGATAGTTATTCCTGGAATAACAAACTCTTTTGAATGTTCTATTCCTGATTTTTTACAAATCACAGTGGTACCTTTGATTTCAACATTCACTCCTTCAGGAATATTTACGGTTTCCAACATTTCTTTTCTCATGTTAATAAATATAGGCAAGCAAGCCCCCTCCAATGTTCTTCTCAAGTGCCGTCTGATGAGTCATCAATCCCTGGTTTGTTGTGATTATAAGTATTCCAATATCTTTTGCTGGAAGATATCTCTTCGTATATTTTTCTATATCTTCTACTGTGACAAAATACCTTGGTTTAATCGCATTACAACCATTCAATCTCCCTATTTCCACCAACAAATTATTTCCATCAAGCTTGTAGTTCTTAATATATCCCTTCAACTTAGCTATTGCTAAAATTGAAAGCAATAGCTTTGAATGCGCTTTCAGCGTTATTGCTGCTTTCCCCGCCTTTTTGGCGTTCATTATCTGGTTAAGGCCATCGGCCACTTTATCTTGACTCATGTTAACTATATTTCTTGAATCCTATCTTTGTTGCAATTTCTCTGAAGCATTGCCTGCAAAGATTGAGATTGTACTGACCAATATGGGCTCCGAACCTGCCGCATCTTTCACATTTCTTTGCAGCGATACCCATTTTTCTAGCTTTTGGTTTATTAAACTTTAGGAACTTCTGCATAATAACAGGTTTATTCTTCAATTGCTTGCTTGCTATCTTATTCCAATCACTTGCAGTCATTTTACTTGAACTTTGTCTTAAAGTTATCCTCCATGAACTTGATTATCTCTTGCGGTGTTACATTCTGTCTCCTTGGTAAATTCCCAGACTTCCTTTTCTTGTTGGCAATCCTCACTCCAGGCCTTGAGAACACTATTGTAACATTTAGTCCCCTAATACCTATATCTCTTTGATACTCTATGCCTGGAATCTCTATATATTCATGTATCCCAAATGAGAAATGATTTGGAGAAATCTGCTTTTTCTTGAGTACATTATCTATGGCGCCAAGAAGCCTTCTTAAGAGAGAGATTGCCTCCTCGCCTCTAAGAGTTACCCTCGTACCTACTTCTAGACCTGGCCTGACACCAAAGTCTGGAATTCTTTTGTTAGATGCAATAATCTGAGCATTTCTTTGAGATATTAAATCGAGGAGTTTCTTGGCTTTAGTAAGATTATCTCCGGTAGCTCCGCAACTTAAAAGAACCTTCTCTACCCTCACTTGTCTCATAATATTTTCTGAATCTGCTCTTGGAGATTTTTCCTGTTGTTTCAATTGTCGACTCATAATGCTATGATTTGCTGGAGCTGGACAACTATGCTGTCTCCATTAGATTTAATTTTACTTGATACCCCATCAATCGATTCTATTGTGCCAGTCTTCCCCGTGTGCTTACCTGAGATGACCAAAGCTTCTTTTCCTTTCTCAAGTTTGATATGCTTTTTTATCTTGCCTTCAAAGTCTATATAAATGGAGTCGTTGACATTTATCTTGTCAGATGTCAAGATGTTTGATCCATCATGAAGATTGAGTTGAACCTTGCCCTTCTTCACAAGCCTCTTGTCAGTAACCTTAGCCAGTCTAAGCTCTTTTGATAGATCCTTAGACTTTACCTCTTCCAAAGTGAATTTTTTTGTAGGAAGAAGAGAAAGTTTGTATAGCCTGTCTGCCTCAAAAAAATTGAATAGTTTTATACTCTCGTGTATATCCATCACAGCCTTTCCATTTACCTTGAGGGCCTTGTCTTGGACCATCTTCTTTACTTCTTTAGCGGTCCTAGCCAGCTTGAGCATGTCTCTCACTGCCAAAAGAACACTGACTGATTCTGATAGATGGCTTGAAGCTCTAGCTATATATTTTGTTCCTTTTCTTGGTATCGGTAATTTAGTCGTTACGTTCTGTCTAGTTAGATGCATTTTTCTCTCCTGGCTTGCTATCTTTCTGCTCCTTGATTTGCTCTTTGCCTTGGCTTATCCTTCTCTTATCATCGAGATTAAGTGAAATAATTTGTAATGCTCTTGGATTAAAGACAACAGAGACCTTAGTTCCGTCTCTTTTAGTTCTTTGTATCCCTTCAAGCGCGACCTTTGCACTGGCATGATCTACAGAAGCTACTTTGGCCTTTTTTTTCTTGAAGGCGCCTCGCATAACAAGCACCTCATCCCCTTTACGAAGGGGAAGATTCCTCTTGCTATACTTTTTCCTTAAATCCTTTGATAAATGTGCACTTAAAAACCTATGCTTTATATGTAATGGGGCGTTATGCCTATATTTGTGCTGCTTTCTTGGTTGTATACTTGATTTCCAAGCCGTAGAAAATTCTGATTTCATGAGGATTCACCCATAGTTCCAAGAGCACCATAAGAAGGATGATTAGATATCAATGAATGAACTGTTGAAAAATGGTCTGCAAGACTCAGCCTCAAACTTTCTCTCTGTTCAGTTGTGAGATTTGCTTTTTCCACATATTCATTAAATTTTTTAAGACTATCTACCGCTCCCCGATATAATTGGATTGCTTGGGGAATATTTCCTTCTTGAACATTATGACGCGCATTATGGATTTGAGATTGTATGAGGTTTGAGTCTCTTAATGCTTGCCCTAATTCAGGTTTTATATATCCTGCATTAACAGCTGCCTCAATTTTCCTTGTCCGTTCTTCTAGAGAAAATTCGCGTGCGCTCATAGTACGTATTGCGCGATCTTCGCGACCTCTTTCCAGCGCTCATGAATCTCCCTTGCTACTGGGCCCTTGATAAATGTTCCTTTTGGATTGCCTTTTTCGTCTTTGAGAATGGCAACTGCATTGTCTTCAAAACAGACCCTCTCCCCAGTTATTCTTCTATAATATTTTTTCTGCCTGATCACTACTGCATCGAAGACCTGCCCTTTTAGCTCAGGCTTTCCTGCGCGGACTGAAACCTTAACCCAGTCTCCGACCTTGGCATATTGCTGCCTTCCTTTCTTTGATTTTCCATGCTTGACTCCAGTGATTCTGACGATGCGCGCACCGCTATTGTCTGCTGCAACCACATTGCTTCCTATGTTCAATCCTCTAGTGACGCGTGCTGATATCGGTTTCATGTGAGTTTGCCCTCCAATTCCGGATATTTTGAAAGAATTTCTTGTCCTGCTTCAATAATTAATGCTTGAATATGTCCATTCCATGCTGATTTGAGTTTATTTTTCTCGTGTGAAAGTATGCCTGTACTATAACTTTCACGATGATATTCTAAACCGAATTCCAAGACAGAGCCGTGCAGCCAGCGTGCTAACGTGACAGGATCTAACCACGTCGCATGAGCTGGGAAATTATCACTCAATGCTAATTGTTTACAATACCCTATATTCTCTACTGTTTTATTATATATTTCATTCAATCTCTCGAACTTATCTATTTCTTGTTGCCTTCCATCTATGCGCGTTTTTATCATAGATTGATACCTTCGCTTTAAGTCTACTACTAATATATCGTTTGTCATTTCTTATCTCCTTGCTTATATGATTCCACAGACTTTAATTTTTTTATCATGACTGCATGTATGATCTTGCTTAACGGCCTGCACTCTTGAATCTGGACTAGGTCGCCTATATTGACATCCATTCCTGCTGGCAGACGAGCGTGAATCTTGCTCTTCTTCTTGTAGAATCGTTCATACTTCTTCACATAAAGTATCCTCTCCATCTCAATCACTATCCTTGTCGGGAATTTCTTTTTTACAATTCCCTCGAATATTCTCCCTCTGGTACTCGTGGTGAATGGGGCTGCGGCTAATTGAGATTCCTTCTTCTCTTTCTTGTTGTTTTTCTTTTCAGTTTTCATTTGTGTTGTCTGGATTTGTCGCTAGTCACTTATTGACTCTTCTGGGAATCCAAGCTTCACCAATACTGGCCTTACTTGCTTCTTGTGGTTTCCCTGAAGCTCGATGACTCCATCCTTGATGGTGCCCCCGCATGCAAGCTTCTCCTTGAGGTGCTTTGCAGTGCCTTTGATGTCAAAGTTCTTGTCAAAGCCGCTCACGAGAGTTATGATCTTTCCGTATCTTCGTGCTACCGTCGATACGGTGATCTTCTGCTCGCCCTTAGCGATTTCGTCAAACAATTCAGATTCTTCTGGGAATCCGAACCCTGGATCATTGTCCATATTTATTTCTTCTCCAACCCCTCCTTGTGAGAGTTGTTGAATGTTGAGGATTCTTTTTTATTCTGCTTTGAATCCTTGATCATGCTTAAGGCGCGAGTCCTTTCTGAAGCGCCTTGACATGTTAACAAGCGTGCAAGTGCCCTTTTAATCTCTTTGGTTTTTGCAGTTGCCTTATGTGCTGTGACTTGAGATCTTATTAAAGATAATCTTAATTCCTGTATCTTTGACTGCCTTTCTTTTTCATCCATTTTATTCACATCTTTCATCCTCAATAATGTCATTGTGTCTCTCCTGCCTTATCTGATTTTTTCTTTCTCTTAGGCTTAGGGTCTTCTTCGCTATTCTCCTCTTCTTTTGTTTCGCTATTTTGAGACTTTAATTTTGAGAGCATCTCCTGGTCAATTACTATCCTGTCATGTATGTGAGCATTTGGTGGAAGTATGCTGACTTTGATACCTACTACGCCTGGTTGTGTTGTAGCTTGAGACATAGCTCTATCCACTACTTTTGCAGGGTCTCCTGTTTTCTTGAGGTATCCTTGGGAAAATCTCCAGCTCCTAGCTCTCTCGCTTGGAAGCCTTCCTGAAAGAACTATCTCTACCCCCAATGCTCCTGCACTCATGATCTCCTGAATCATCTTGTATGCGATGACCTTGAATTTCTGAGGCCCGTCCCTTTCAAGACCCAGAGCAATCTCATCTGCAACAAGCTGGGCATCCAATAGAGGATTTATTATTTCTCTTATTTCAATATGAGGATTGTCGAACTTGAATCTCTTTTTTATGACTCTTGTGAGTTCTTCTATCTTCTCTCCTTTTCTACCGATGACCATTCCGGGTCTGCTTGTGGCAATGACTATTTTCTCCCCAACTGGAGTGTATTCAATAGAGACATTGCTGATTTTTCCTTTTCCGAGAGCTCTTTTAACATATTCCTTAACTGCAAGTTCTTCTTTCTTGAAACCTACAAATTTTTTCTCTTCCATTATTTCTTTATCTCCTGTTTCTTACTTTCTTTCATTTGGATTTCCCTGGCCTTGAGGACAACAAATGACCTTTTAAATCTCATGCCTCCTCGCTTCTGAGGACGAGAGGCCCAGGTTGCAGAGCCATAGGTGATGCGTGTTTTGTCCAATTCCATCCCATTGACTATTACATTGCCTTTTAATGCTTTGAGCAAAGGAATAAACTGTTGCGTCGTCTTTATAGGATAGCGGCCGGACATGATTCCGTGTGCCGAGCGGTGAGGAATTTCTCCTTTCATGGGAATAACGCGCTTGAATTTGAGAACTTCTTGTAACTCGGTGATTGCTTGGTCGATAGGTTTTCCTTTGATAAAGTTACAGATATACATGCAATGTTTCTTTGAAGCATGAAGATTTGTCCCTCTTGCAACGGCTTCTTCTTTCTTAGAAGGTTTTGGGGCAACAACTTTGGCAGGCTTTTCTGCAGGTGTTGAAGAAGATGAAGAGATTGTTGGCGATGGTGAAGGGTTAGGTGCAGGAACAGAAGAATTATCGTTGGAATTTGAAGGCACGGGACTTGGAGTTGGAACAGGAATAGAAGGCGTGACAACTTTTGTTTCCACTTTCTTTTCTTTAGATGCAACTGGCTTCTGCTGCTTGAGTTGTTGAGCAGGTTTACCTTCTGGTCTTGATTGTGGTTTTTCAGTCATTTTACTTCTTCTCTCCTGCAGAGCTCTTTGTCGCACCTATACCTGGAGTACCGTGAGTGACTTTGCCTCTAGTCAGAGAAAATTCTCCTAAGCGGTGCCCTATCATAGCTGCAGAAACCTTTACTTCATTGAATGTCCTTCCATTATAGACTTGTATTGTCTGCCCCACTAGATGAGGGACAATAACTATATCTCTTAAATGGGTCCTTATTTTCTTCTTCATGGATACCTTCTTCTCACATCTCTTGATAAATTTCTCTATCATATCGAAGTTCCTCAAGACAGTCCTTCTGGACCTAGATGGCAGGAATTTAGCTGATTCCCTCACATCCATCTTCTTGAGATCCTCTAAATTTTTGCCACGATAAAATAATTCCTTGGACCTTACAATTACTTCTTCAACCATTATTTGCTCCTACCTGTCCTTCTTGGACGTAAGTGGCCCACTCTTGTTCCTGGAGGCGCATTGCGCTTGGCAATCTTGGGCTTGATTCTCTTACCTCTGCCTGAACCGAATGGATGATCCACCGCGTTCATCTTAACTGCAGATGATCTTGGCCAAAGCTTGTTTCTTGCTTTCATCTTGTAGAACTTGGGTCCCGCCTTTATAAAAGGTTTGAGTGTTCTTCCCTCTCCTGCTATTACTCCTATTGTCGCTCTACAATCTCCACTAACTACAATCTCATTGATTTTTGCTTTTTTATTGGGCATCTGGATTCTCACCTTGTTATGGTCTAACTTCTTAAGAAGAATTGCGCTGCTTCCAGCTACACGAATCATCTTACCTCCATCGCCTGGATTGTTTTCAATATTATAGATATTAGTTCCGGGAACTATATTCTTTAACATCGCAACGTTCCCTGGTTTTGATTCTGCATCAGATTTTATCATTACTGTGTCTCCAACGACTGCGCCGTTGAAAGCCGGATTATAACATATTTCCTTATTCACTCTCAACTTCATTAATGGTGCTGAATGTGCTGCCGAATGGATAAGATCAAGTATCTCTGCCTGTCCTTCTTCCATAGGATATTTTATCCTGTATATGTATGCTCTCTTTCTTACTTGATACGTTAAGCTTCCATGTCCTCGTGCTTGTGCTATGATTCTCTTACCCATTTTATAATCCTGATCCCTCCAGTAATGTTGAAAGTTCTTCAAATCTCTTTCTTGAATCAGATGCCGAGAGATCCCCTGTGCCAAATTTTTGTTCTTGCATATATGTTCTAGTCACTATCTGACTTCCATTTCTGGCCATTACCCTCTCGCCTGTCGTTATAAAATCACTAAGCCCATATAAAATAATTATTTTGCTATTGAGATACCTATACGCAAAGAGATGATAGTTTTTATCTAGTTGTTCTGTTCCAACAAAAACTACTGGATAAAAATCAGTAAAATGTGAAGGTATCTGGCAAACTTCTTCATCTCTTCCTTCTATTAAGTCATATCTTGCTCCGACTTTGAAAATTTCTTGAATCATGGTTAGATCATCCCTAGTTTCGTCGCCACGTCTATGGCTGGAAATTGTTTAGTTAATCTAACATATGCATACTTTTCATTATTTTTTATAAAGGTCCGGATATCTTCGACCTTGACGCTAAATACGGATTCCACTTCCTTCTTAATTTCTGTTTTATTTCTACGCCTATCTGTGGCGAACAATAGAGTATTTTCTATATCTATTAGTTTTACTGCTTTTTCTGTGGTTATTGGTCTAAGCATATATCTCCTCCAGCTCCTTGAGCCCTTGCTGCGTGTAAAGAGTCAATCTTCCAAGAGGGTAGATGTCTCTCATCAATATATCTTGGGCATTCTTGACTTCAACACCGTTGAACTTTGCTTTCTCATTTCTCCCCTTGATTATAAGAAGTCCTGCTGTAGATTTGTATTTTCTTCCTCTTCTCTTTCCCTTTCCTGTCCTCACTTCTTTTTTCTTAAAAGCTATGGAGGTTAATGATCCCAGTAATTTTTCCATCAGATTATTGAACTCTTTTGTCTTATGAGGCAAAGACTCTATCACAAATGGTATCGAAGGAAGTTCTTTGGTATTTTGCAAAGATGAATATCTCTTTGCCATGTATTCCTTGTCTGCTGTGGAAGCAAATCCTGTCTGGAAGGCAATAGTATTCTCTTTGCTATTGATTTTCCTAAATGCGTGCAGACCTAATGGAGGGTGAGCACTTCTTCCACCTCTCGTCTGAGAGACTTCTGCACCAACCCAGAAAAATTGTGTTCCGCGCCTTGACATAGTCTTCCTTGGGAGCCTTGCAATACCTTTTCCATAATGGCCTTTCCACGTGTGACGAAGATGACTTATAGTTCCTGAAGCAGAATGCCTTTTTCCTGCTTCCTTATATCCTGCATAGGGCTGCATAAGCTCATATTTCTCTGCTTCAAAGACTTTGCCCGCAATATCTTCTCTTATCAAAGAACTAAAGAAAGAAGGCAAATCTATCGATGATTTCTTCTCTCCTGTGTTTGAGTATAATTGTGCTTTCATATGAAGACCTCCAGCGGGTCCGTCAGGAATTGAAGATTCCTGAGCGCCTCGAGAACTAACGGTTCTCTTAGTCTCAACGTCCAGCAACCGTTATTCATCATATGAAGACCTCCTGAAGCTCATACTTTCTTTTTGCCGTAAGCTTGGTTGGCCTGAAAGATGGCGTAAGAAGAATTTGTCTCTTGACTGGACCCTGAACACTGCCTTTGACAAAGAGGTAGTCCGTCTTTATCTTGCCATAATGCTTGAATCCTGTTCCTGGATTAATGTCCTTCTCAGAGATACTTCCTGATGAAATAACTTTTTGATTATAATGAACGCGGGTGAACATGCCAAGTTGGCCTGCTTGAGGAGTCCTAAATGTGACTCTGGCAGGGTGCCAAGGAGCCAAGGACCCTGGACGTCGTACTCCTTTCTCAGTCTTATGCTGCTTCAAGGTTATTCCGAATCTCTTGACTGGGCCTGAAAATCCTTTTCCTCTTGTAAGACCCCTAATGTCTAGAAGTTCGTAGTGCAAGAAGTCCTTCAATGTTATTTCTTTATTTACCAGAGATTTGGCGAATTCAAGTTTATTATCTGCCCTGATGCCTACTTCTGCAAGATCAGGAGTCTTCTTTACAGAAGTCTGCTTTGCAATAGAGTATACAATTAGCCTTATATCATCAAAACTTTGAGGGATCTGAGAGTCAAGAGACTTAACCTCTTTCGGCAATCTTAAGACTTTCTTTAGTTCCTTATCATTAGAAACTAGAGCTTCCTTCATAATCTTTCCATCTTTGTAAAATCTTATTGAGAAGACCTTAAGGTGTGGGGCCTCAAGGATAGTGACTGGAAGATATATTTTCTTGCCTTTGGAAAGTGAATCGGGAGTTGAATCCTTCACTAGAACTGTAGCCATCCCTGCTTTATATGCCAGAAACCCGAGCAAACCAGTTGCCTTGTCCTTCCCCTTCACAACGCTCCAGTTCACACTAGGGATAGATTTTGCAGCCCTCTTACGAGGCCAAAATTGCAGGGATCCTGCATGTGGACTTGATAACTTTGCCATTGTTTGTCATTTTAATCAGATGCAACTCTCTCTAAGTAACCTTCGTTTTATCAGAACGTAGGTTGTGTTTTACAATTAGATTCTTAATCTGTTATTTGTGTGGGTATATAAAGGTTATGCCGATGGGGGCCTTGCACATAAAATCCTTCTGTTCTAACCCTTATATCCTGGTGCAATTATTTTTATATAATATGGCTCGCATTGAGAGGCCTGGGATTTTTTGATAATCTAAAAGGTTATTTCTCACAACCTGAGAAAAAGTCTCTCCACCGAGTAACACCTGAACAGCATAAAGCTCTTGTTGAGAGCGACTATTTAGAAAGAATTATTCGTGAGCTTGGTCATGGAGAAGTATATGCTCCTGAGGATATCATCGGCGTGGCATTTGCAACTACACATCGAGGAGAAGGCGTTCAGTTTAGACAGCTCTACCTGACCCATAGAGGTATCAAGGAATCAAAAGATACTCAACTGAGAATAGAGTATCGAGATCTTGTCAGTAAAGTTGTAGTTAAGACAGATTCCTTGCTGAAACTATGTGAGAGACCTCGTGGATTCCAAAGTTTAGTTGAGCGCTTCTCTGAAAATCCCGTTGAATTTGTAAATCTAGAAGGAGCTGACAAAATGAAACGTGTCTTGATTGTTTATTCTTGCGATGCTACGAAGTATTTTGCTGTTCAGGAAAATGCCTCACCACCTTAATTAAGACCAAATGAAGAAGTAAACTCAGAGACCATCTTGTATTTGTCTAAATAAGTCAGACCTTTTTCAGTTACCCTATAGGTCTTTCCGTTTCCAGATGAGAGTTCTTCTATGAATTCTTTCTCCTTTAGTTCCGATAGATATTCTTCCATCATTATATAGGATAAGTTTGACTTGTATAAAATGTGCGTAGGCTTTATCCTGCCTTGCTTGGTTTTTATTACTTCGAGTATATCTCTTATTATCTCCAGACGATTTCTTTTTTTAGTCATGTTTTTTTAAGGCTCTAAATAGAGTTATAGCAAGAAGAGCATATGCTCCTAATTCTAACAAATGACTTAATACATATGCTGTAGGTCTCATTGTAAGGAAAATCAGATCTACATGACTTATGAAGATAAATGTGAATGCAAGCGTAACAAAAAGAGTGTTTACTTTCTTGGATTGCATAAATGCAAGCAATTCCCGGTAGATTATGAATGCTAGTAGAAATACAGAAACAATCCTGAAAATGAGAATTTTCTGGTATGCCCCGCCTATAGCTATAAGTGGAAGTGCCAGAAGCAGGTAATATATATCTCCTCTTTTTATATTGAGAGTCGCATAGACTATTGTCACTAAGCCTGCTATAAACAAGAATAGATATGCGTAAATACCTATCAGCCAGAATCCTGAAAGCTTCTCCAGGATTACGGCTGGACTTCCTGCAATCAATTCTTTGACTATGGATATGTTAACGATCGCCCAGATGAAATAAGATAATGAAATACATAGAAATCCTCGGCTGAAATGGAGAATATTCTTCTCCTGAGAGATCTGATACATCCTTGCCGCAATGATGGCCACTATTGCAGTGACAATGGCGAAAAGGAACTCGAGCATTATGTCAAATCCGATAAACCATTGCGGGACATAATACACAGAAGCCATGATTGAAGAGAGGGGCAGGTATTTTTAAGCCTTATGCAGGTCATTTATGGAATATTTCTTCATATGTAATATAAAAACATAATACTTTGATATGTTAATTAAATCGCGCTGCGAGGAGGCAAGTTCTGGTTCTGACACGTAAAAGATGGGCCTAACCAGCCCTCTTTTTCATTAATCTTGCTCGACTCGTGGAGCAAGGACAAAGGAAAGCATGACATTCCCTGTTGGAAAATCTATGCGCATAGGATGATTGTCTGAGAATGATATTGTGACCCTTGAAGATATCTTGCTTCCTTTTATGAATTTGTTTAAGTATTCCAAGGAGAATCGAGCAGTACTTGCATCTGCATAGAGCTCAATCTCGTCAGATGAGAACTCTGCCCTTGCAGAGTTAAGGCCGTGGGCCTCAACTACGAACTTGGCTGGATCTGCAATGAATGTACAGGCATCTCCTACGACCCCACAGTCCTCAATAACTTCTACAAAAGAGTCTGCATTCATCTTAATAACTGATTTGAATTCCCACTGAGGCATCTCTTTGTCATCCGACTCTATATCTATAAGGGCTAGAGTGAAGTCCCTTTTTATCCTGTCCTGAATACTTAATTTGAGTAGATTGTCATCTTTTGAGAGAGTAAGAGAGCTGCCAAGGCCACATCTTCTAAGGACTTGTCTTAGATTCTCAAGATTGACTCCTAGAATCTCATCTTTATCGATCTCGTACTGGGAAAATAGATCCGATGGCATCTTAAAGTATACCATCGCTACATTTGCAGGGTCTATCGCAGTGACAGAAACACCTTCTTTATTTATTTTAAGCCTCACCTCTGTGACAAGCTCCGAGATTATGGAGACTATGTCTGAAAGAAGTTTAGGGCTTTCCAACTTCAATAACATTTTGTTGTACATCCCTAAGAGCTTTTAAGGATTATGGTGATAAAAAAGTACAGCCATAAACCCTATATAGTACAAGCCATCTTGATGATTATGGAAGAGAAAGAAAGGAGGATAAGGGCTATAACCCAGATGTATTACTCTAACCCTAAAGTGCAGGAATATCTTGCCTCATTCTCAAAAGAGAGAGAAGTTGTCCCAAGGTATTTCGAAGGATTTGGAAAAAGACCAGATACTCTTCACTACCCTTCCGATGTAATGGGACTTGTGCTTAAAGGAGCTACATCTTTCCATGCTTCTGAGGAACTCTGGAAAGATCCCTTACAGCTCAATTCTGAGATGACTCAAGAAGAGATGAATGATCTAAGGAAAGGCTGGGATCTTCTGATTGATATAGACTCCCCGTTCCTTGATTGCTCAAGAATAGCTGCTAAACTAATAATTGCGGCATTGGAACACCATGGTGTAAAGAATTTCGGATTGAAATTTTCTGGAAGCAAAGGATTTCATCTTATCATATCTGGAGAATCTTTCCCAGCAAGATATGGGGATTTTGAGACGTGTAAAATGTTTCCATCTTGGCCTAGAGCAATCTCTGAATATCTAATGCACTTCATAAGATCAGATTATAATAGGCAGGCCTCGGAGATACTAACAAATTTTGCAGCCATAGAGAAAAGGACAAAAGTCTCAAAAGATGAATTGATGGAAGTCTATTGTAAGATATGTGATAGGCCTGCAAAAAAAGGCGCAATTATTGCCTTGAAGTGTCCTGTATGTGGACTTGAGATGAATAGAAGAGATATTAAACTGACGAAAAGAAGGTTAAGGTGCCTAAATTCTGACTGCGCCGGAGTCCTTGAGAATGGAGAAAGCAAAGAATATCATTTTTGTGAATATTGTAAAGATGATGAAGGAAAAAATCTTAACTCGCAGAATAATCCCGAATCATTTGATAAGTCAAAATCTGTAAGTGCTGCCAAAGTGGCGGCATTAGACCTTGTACTGGTCGCGCCCAGGCACCTCTTCAGAATGCCTTACTCATTGCATGAGAAGACGGCGCTTGCAAGCGTTGTCATGAACAAAGAAGATCTTGCTGTATTCTCTCCCAGAGATGCCGACCCTTTGAGAATACAACTTAGGCCATTTATCAAACATGGAAAAGAAGGAGAGGCGACACAATTGCTGGTCAATGCATTAGCATGGAAGAAAACAAGAGAAAAAGATGATGAAGAACTTGAGAAAGGAAAGAGAAAGGAGTACAAGTCTGAAGATTTGATTGAACTGACTGGAGTAAGCGAAGAGATGTTTCCTGCGCCAATAAAAAAATTATTCAAGGGTCTGCATGATGGAAAGAAAAGAGGACTGTTTGTAATAATCACTTTCTTGAGGGCATGCGGATTTCCAAATGATGTTATCGAGACGAAAATCAGAGATTGGAACAAGTTAAATCAGCCCCCGTTAAAAGAAGGTTATATCAAAAGCCAGATTGACTGGCATTTCAGACAAAAGAAGAAGATACTGCCTCCTAATTATGAAAACCCTAGTTTCTATAAAGACTTAGGTTTAATTGATAAGAAACCCGATGTGAAAAATCCTTTAGTTGAGGTCATGAGGGCAGTTAGAAAAAGAGCAAGATAATAGTGCTTTTTGACGATCACTTTTGTAATCCTCAAGACAATTAATGACTTGATTCTCTGCAAACGAAGATTTTTAAAGATGACCTTCTATGAAAGGAGTATGAAAAGATTGGTGATTGCGTTCATTATATTGAGCCTATTTGCATTTTATTTTGTATCTGGTGCTGAAGATACAAAGAGCGATACCTCAAAGGCAACGACTGTTACTGTACCTGAAGTATCGCAAGATGTGCCTACAAAGGGATATGCCTGTCTTGAGGCTAAGATAAAAAATCAGTCAAGTTTCTCACTAGAACAAGCTATTTTCGGCGCGATAGCGCTAGGATACCAGAAGCCACTTATTGATAAAATTGGTGCAGAAAAGAGATCGAATGACGTGTGCTGGCCCGCTTCGTCTTGTGACGTGAAAACTACTGCACAGGTAGCCTTGGCTTATTCTAGAGCAGGGCAAGCAAATGAAAATATCATTTCCTGGCTTGAAGCGAGAAAAGGTGGAGCAGTGGGACTCACATGGTATCTTGAGATAGATATAACAGACCACACTCCATCTACATGCACAGTAAGCTATGATTCGACCCAGAAGGAAATATCTATACTTGGAGACATGAAAATTGGATCTGGAGCCAGCACTGGTTGCTTCACACCTTCAGTCTCAGGATACTGGCTAAGAATATCTGACTCTTGCCTGGACAAAAAGTTTACAGTATCTTGCAAGAAAGATTTTGTTACCACATTGCTCTATGAAAAAGTAGGTGGAATAGTATACATCTCATCAGAGACCCATAATGCCGGAGCAGATGCTACAACTACCGAGCAAGTAAATGCCAAATGCTTCAAGAACGCGCAGGGATGTGATTATGAAGGCAGCTTATGGGCTGCGCTTGTCCTTACACATCTAAAGAAAGACATAAACGACGTAGTACCTTATCTAAGAGCCATGGCTGAAGACTCCCCTCAATATTTCCCTAGTTCTTTTCTTTATTTCGTGGTCCCTACTCAAGATCAATATGGAGAAATAGTGCAAAGACAGCACTCTTCAAAATTCTGGGAAATAATAGGGAGTCCTTATAAAAAATTCTACGATACAAGTCTTGCTATCTTGGCTTTGGATAGAAGCAGCAATCCAAGAACAGAAGTGGCGCAGGCCAAGAAATACCTTGAAGGCGCCCAGAGCAAAGACGGATGCTGGAATGCTAGAGATAACATAGTTGATACGTCATTCATACTTTTCTCAGGATGGCCAAGGGCTGCGGCTCAAGGCGGAGGAGGGGGAGGAGGCGGTAGCTTGTGTTCTGCCGTGTCTGGAGCTTCGTGTGAGACTGATAAGAGCGCCTGCATATCTGCGGGAGGAAAGGAACTTTCAAATCAGTGCCTAAAAGCTAGAGAATTCTGCTGCTCTGTAAAGGTGCCGACACAGTCTTGTACGGGTGCAAAAGGATTTAATTGCAAAGAAAATGAAGAATGCCTTGGGACAAGACTAGATATCTCTAATTCTGGAATATGCTGTTCAATTGAATGCTCGCCTAAGGTAGAACGAGAAACCTGTCCATCTTCTGGGGAACTTAAAGGAACTTGCAGAAGCGGCTGCGGAGATAATGAAGAACAATCTTCTCAGTTTACGTGCAGTGGAGGGACAGTGTGTTGCCTTGAGAAAGGTAAGGCGGGTCCAGGAGCCAATTGGTTTCTGATAATAATACTGATACTGCTTATAATTTTAGTAATAGTTGCCATAGTATATAGAGATAAGATTCGTGTTGCCTGGTTTAGTTGGAGACATGGTGTCAAAACGTCTCCTGTAACTCGCGGTCCTCCTCCTGCACCTGTAATGGCTACAAGACCTGGGCCTAGACCTCCTGGATATCCTAGACCTATGGCTCGGCCTCCATTCAGACCTAGAACAGTTGAAAAAGACAAAGAGATGGAAGAGACATTCAAGAAGCTGAAGGAAATGGGCAGCTCTTAATCCATGAGAAAATATATTTTGTTGCTTTTCGTAATTTTGATGGTGCAGTCTGCGGCAGCCATAGAGACTGACCTTAAGAAAAACTATCTGCAAGGAGAAACCATCGTAGTCAAGATCTCGGGCAATATCATTGAACCTTTCCTACCTGAACAAGTCAAGTTTATCAGAGCAGGACACGTACAAGAGATACCGGTGATATATGAACTAAAGAAATTAGATGATAACTATTATATCTGGGCATTGGCACCAAAGTCTCCTGGCAATTATACATTGATATTGAACGATTTAACCACTACTCTGTCTGGGTCTCCAAAGAAAGTCGAGTTCAGGCAGAATTTCTCTATAGAAAAGAATCTGACTGATTACAGCGTTTCCCCTGGCTTTATAATATCTGAAAAGGATTTCTCGATACAGGCCCAATTATATCTTGATAAAGACATTAAAATAAACGTCGACTATCCGAGCAAGAGAGAGTTTATGCTCAAACCTGGAAACAATGTGTTGGACTTTAAGATAGAAGGCCCTCCTGGAATAAAAATTATATCAGTGGGAAAATATTCAATTCCAATCAATATCCTCTCTGGGTCCCAAAGCAGTAGTATAAATGCTCCTTATTCATTCGCGCCTAACTACTTGACAAAAACTTTTTCGGTTAATGAAAAAAATAAGACTGCTAGATTCAGCATAGTAAATACTGGAGAAAAAGAAATAAAAGATATACAGATAATACATGGAGATTATTTCACATTATATCCTACAGAAAAAATAACCTTAAAGGCTAAAGAGAGTAAAGAATATACACTTACTATATTAAAGTCGGATGGTATAAGACTGCAAGATCAAATTTCTGCAAGGTCAGGAGAATGGAATATTGTGTTGCCCATAAAAATAGATTTTGAAGAGATTAATGATACACCCATAAAGAAAAATGAAGATTATAGGTGCAGCGAATTAGGCGGCAAGATATGCACCGACTCACAGAAATGTATCGGGACATTAAATTCTAGCCAGGAAGGATTATGCTGCATTGGGAGCTGTGCCCAAAAAGATAAAGAGAGTGAAAATGGCGGCTCGATAATGGGATATATACTAGCCATACTCGTCGTTGCAGGCTTGATTGGATTATACTGGAAGTATAAGAAGACAAAACCAGATCAAAATCCTTTGCCCAAAAAGATTAAGGAAGCAGAAAAAATTCCTTAACGTTTCTTGTTCTTTTTCTTAGAACTTTTTGATTTCTTCTCAGTTGGCTGGTTGTCAATTATTTGTTGAGGTGTCTTAGCCGGTGCCTTGAAAAGATGTGGTGCAATCTCGCGAAGTTTCTGCTCCAATATATGTCGTTCACTCACCATTCTTTTCGCAATGGAATCGTAATCGTGAAGTCTTTGGGTCAGTAGCCCGGTTATCTCATTGAAGTCTGCATTTGAAAAAGAGACTTGCTGTGGGGAAAGGAGCTCTATATTGGAAGGCATATAAGCAAAAATGATCCCGAAATACATAGAGATACTGTCTGTCTCGAAGATTATCTCTGAAAATGTGGTAAATAAGTCCTTGCTGTCTTGAACCAGGACAGGCTCGTGATGATTCTCTTCCAAGATCTTGACCCCAGGTTCACTTTTCAATCTTTGGAGCAACACATTCATGGCCTCTTTGATGTGTTCTGGAGGCCGACCGAGAATCTCGAGTATCATCCTTGCCTGTATTTTCATAACTTGCATTGCCTAAGCATTCTTTTAAATGTTCTCTCTTCTAGAATTACTGTCTCTAATAAGCCAAATCATTGCAAAAATAGAGAGAACAAAGAATATCGAGAAAAGTATTAAATTGTTCAATTGGTCTGAAGTCGAATCTGTCCGTTCGGCTAGAATGTTAAGAGGTATAGGTTTCGAATCCTGAATGATAGTTGTGTCTGGTGCTTCGAGCTTGGGTGAAATATTCTGATAAATTATAACTGCTTTATTTTTTTCTCGATTATTTACCCTCTCCTTTTTCACAGGCTTTTTTTCTTCTTTATTCTCGATAACTTCCTTGACATTAGCACCAATAGTTATTTTGACACAGGACTCTGGAGTTGGTGGCTTTGTATTTCTTTTCTCAGAAAGCCTTAGCTTTACACATAAAAAGCTATCGGATGAATCTGATATTGCTCTCAATGAGAAGGTGTGCCTAGCTGGAAAAGCTTCATTGATATAAAACCGTCCATTCTTCCAATTTCCGTCAAAAATCTCTGACGATATGGCGCCAGACTCGTTACGGATATATATCTTGACATCATAAATGCCTGAGAGGTCCGAAAAAATATTTACAGAGAACTCTTCTTTAAGTTCTACATTGCTCTGAGAAGATAAATTAACCTCTGCATATACTGAGGGCAAAAGACTAATAACCGTAAGAATGATAGTGAACGAGACTATAGTCTTTATCAAACAAATAGAGTGAATCACGGTCATTATTCCAAATATTCGTCTTAGAATCCCAATATAACTCTGCTGGTGTATTATTGCCTGATCCGACCGATAACATGAATCTATCATTTGGTGTAGATGAGAAAGAATATGTCTTCCTGCTTTCGTCCTTGACAATCCACCCCTCCATAGATGATATATTGCATGTCCTTATGAAATAGACAACTTCCTTCTTTTTATCGATATCGGTTGTGAAACACCCATAGTAATTTGAGTGCTTCCATATACCTTTCCCTACCCTAATGGCTTCCTCCTCTGCTTTTGAAAAAATATCTATTTCTTTATCTTGCACTAAAAATTTCGAAGACATTCCTTCCTTAACAAGATAAAGATTTGTATATTCTGGAGAATAGACTCTAGCAAGATGCCTTTCATACTTATCCGTCTCAAAAACTTCTAATTCTACTGAAGAGTTCTCCAATCTTGAAAGATAGCTTTTTGCAGCATCGGATTGAGGCAAGTTCTTTTCAGGAGCATTTATATTAAGCAGTCTTATTACCCTGCCGTCCTTCAATTCAAAAGTATCTCCATCTATGACTCTTCCTACCGTAACTTTTTCTCTAGTTAATTCTTTGCTGAAAAAAACTAGATTTAAAATGAGTAATAAAGTGAGTAATAAAGATAGGAAAAAGGCATAGGATTTACGCAAGGTCCACTACCTCCCACTTAGATGACAGAGACATGCAGAACTTTCTTAGAGATTCTCTGGATATGACTAGAGTAGAAGTATTTATATTGGGATGAAAACCTGAGAATTCTGCTTCCCAAATCTCGCGATCGATCAATAAAGAAGTATTTCTGGCATATATCATTCCAAAAATAGATACACTGCCAGGTGTAAGATTGAGCTCTCTCTTAAGATCTTCTGAAGAGCCGAAATATAGCTCTTTTACTCCCAGACGGCGTTTAAGATATTTCATATCCAATCTTTTCTCTCCAGGAAGGGATACAAGGTAAAATCTTCCCTTTTCATCTTTTAGAAAAAGGTTCTTGGACCTATTTCCAGGGATATGTTTAGTCACCTTATCTGATTCAGAAACAGTGAATACGGCAGGATGTTCGTAAGTCTCGTACTTAATCCCCTGCTCGTCAAGGTAAGATTTAAGATTTTGATCCATGGAGAATCTTCCCTTCCTGCCAATCTTTCAATACTGCTCTTGACGTCCTATCTGTGTCCACAATTCCTCCCTTCTTAAGAAAGCCCTTTCTCTTCCCGAGAATGTCTATAAAAATTTCTACATCTCCATGTGAATCTATATTGTAGAAAGATTCTAAAGAGGCGCGATTGTGCTTTAGAAGTTCTGTAACTGCAATCTCAGGTTCCTTTACTTTTGCAGCATTTTTTATCCCTATACTCGCATGTTTTTTCGCATCCTCTTGAGAAAGAGAGGTATATTCCTTATCTGGAATTACGCCGGGAGTATCTAAAAGAAGAATGTCTTTGTTTAGACGAATTTTTTGTACGCCTTTGGTAAAACCTGATTCGGGAGAGGAACGAGCCTTTCCACTTCCTGAAAGTATGTTCATAAGTGTGCTTTTTCCCGTATTTGGGTAACCTATAACTCCTACATGTGCCTTTGCATGTCTCACTTTGAAACGCTTGACTTCGATCTTGATACGTTCTCTGAGTTTTCCAATACCTAACCGCTTTGCTGAAGAAATCATCACATAGGGCTTGAGTTCTTCGAGAATAAGTTTGTTCTTGAGTTCTTCATGTGAGACTAAGTCAATCTTATTAATTACATTAATAAGAAACTTTCCTTGATTTTTTATCAATTTCTCCAGTTCGGGATTGCGAGTTTCTTTGATAAATCTTACATCTAGAATTTGAAGAATGACATCTGAAATACGAATGACTTCTTGCGCGTGCGCTGGAAAAGATTTCCTATGCTGATTATGGGAGTCACTTGGACCGTATCTTCTCATCCCATATGCTGCTCTGCCTGCCATTTTACTGAAGAGAAAAGAAAGTTTAAGAAACTATCCGTTGGGCATCCCAAACTGCAAACCAAGTTCTTGAGTAACTTTATGTTCGAGAGAAGGATTAAGACCTACATAGAGCAATGCAGCTTCAGTTTCTCCATCGACTTCATCTCCTAGATACTCAGGCATACCTATAAATGCGGCTACGCCTCCCATACCAGGAATATCATATATAGCTAAATTTCTTCCATCGCAGATCTTAGAAAAACCCAATGTTAGAAAAATATTGTCAAGAACTTTACCGATAGGGGGCAAGCCATTGTAAATCTGCCCACGTCAAATACGAATCATTAACGGTGCATCTTCCATATACTAACTTGCAGTTCAATTTATATGACATCCTCCGACACCCTAAAGGGTGCGGTTTCCTAGCGCCGCCTTCGCGGCGTGATGCTCTCTTTGGTTTCTCACATACTCTGTGATGACATCACGTTGCACAAAACCGACAGAGGCTGCAAATTTTCCTCTACTCCAAAGATGTCCTTTAGGATATCTCAGCCGCGCTCTTTCGTGAAATCGAAAGAACAAATACGACGACCTTCCTTTCAATATTTGCAGTGCCCACGAAGGCGACATTGCAAGCGTTAATTCCGCCTCGCAATGTAGGTGTTCCGGCTGAACAGCCAGAACGACAATTCTTATGCCGTGTTCAGATGCTGCTCTTCTGATGCATGCTGCAACAAGATTACAGTATTCTTCCTTTTGAAACATCTTATACCGATACTTTGAGCACCACTCAAAGTGCCAGATGGATATTCCGACGCTGTGCGCCCTCCTTTCATATGTTTGATAGCTCTCGCTAAGTTGTGTTTGTTCCATTATTTCTCCGCGCGAAGCGCGTTGTCGCGCTCACGAAAGGTTTATTTAGAGTCAGAAAGTTATCACTATATTGGGTGTACAGTGAGCTAACATCTAGCTCATTGTATCCATATTTTCTTTA
>VGKP01000009.1 GCA_016866975.1 Candidatus Pacearchaeota archaeon | reverse complement strand
TGAACACCTTGTGGGCAGACTTATTTAACTCGTTTTCTTCCATGCATCAGCGAAGTTCTAAGCGTTTATATTTTTGCTGGACGCTTTATCCCCGTGGCAAGACCACGGGGTATTAACCAAAAATAAAGAAGGAGGTTTAGACAAATACTTAGTCATCACTTTATCTCCTATTCTCTCGCTTTCATAATAATAAGGCCCGTATCTCTTTCCATCTTTTTTGATATACTTCTTATACACCATCTTTTTGTAGGTTAAAGGCTAAATAACCTTAAAACTAGAGTAAAAAGACCTTTATAATGATTACTGAGACTGAAATCTTAGGGCAAAATATAAAACTTGAAGATATATCGTTTTAACCTACATTTACTCAACATAAATCCCTGGCTTCCCAGGTTTTGACTTTCCTGCCTTCCCACTTGGATCATATTTCTGTTTATCATTTACGGCATATACAACGACTTCTTTGTTTACCCTACGGCTTAGAATAGTGGAATCATATCCTTCTATTTCATTTGGAATCACATACAGATACACTTTCTCAGCTTCCTTTCCCTGTTTTTCTTTCACGAGATTCAGCACATTAATGATATCCGAAACCGTTTTTTCAACTGCTTTTTCAGCTTCCTCAAGTTTAAGGTCAATCTTGCCCTCATCAACCTTTGGCCATTCTGCCAGAGAGATAAATCCTTTCCCTCCTATCTTTTCCCACAGTTCTTCTGCTAAATGAGGACAGAATGGAGATATCATCTTTAAGAAAATCTGGAAATCTTTCTTGCTTATCTCAGGTTCAAAAGATTCGAATAAAGCTCTTATCTGTATTACTGCCGAATTATACTTTAGCCCTTCTATCTGCTCACTAACTGACTTGAGAGTAGAATGTATCTTGCTCTCTATTCTTTTGCTGGAATTCCCAAATTTGACAGTATGTGCATAGTGCACCATGCTCTTGATAAGTTTTGATACACTTTCTAATCCATTCTGGTTCCAGTTTGTATCCTTGTCCGGGCTAGCCATTGATACAAGAAACATTCTGAGCGCATCCACTCCATACTTAGAGGAAGCATCAAGAGGATCGACTACATTTCCAATTGATTTTGACATGACATGCCAATCTTCTCCATGGATCATCCCTTGATTGTATAATCTTGGAAATGGCTCATCAAAATTCAAGTACCCAAAATCCCTCAGCGCTTTTGTGAAAAACCTTGCATAAATCAAGTGCATACATGCATGCTCAGCACCCCCTACATAGAAATCTACAGGCATCCAATAGGCCGCCTTTTTCTTTGAGAAGGGCTCTTTTTTGTTCATATTGTCAGTAAATCTCAGATAATACCAGCTTGAGTCGAAAAAAGTGTCCATTGTGTCTGTCTCTCTCCTAGCTTTATTTCCACATTTTGGACACTTCGTTTCTAAAAACTCTTTGCTCGTGGCAAGTGGATTCCCCTCTCCAAACTTGACTTTTTCTGGCAATAGCACAGGAAGATCTTTCTCAGGCACAGAAACCGCTCCGCAATCATCACAATATACGATAGGTATTGGAGTTCCCCAATATCGTTGTCGGGAGACAAGCCAGTCTCTTAACTTATACTGTATGGAAGACCTTCCCTTTTTTACTCTAGCCAGTTCATCAGTTATTTTCTTCCTTGCTCCTAAACTATCTAATCCATCAAATTTACTGGAATTAATCAATTTTCCATATTCAGTAAATGCTTTTATTAATCGATTTTCAATTTTTCTTCCCTCAACAGGCATCACTACCTCTTTAATGGGCAAACCATACTTCTTAGCAAATTCAAAATCCCTTTGGTCATGTGCCGGCACTGCCATTACCATCCCACTCCCATAATCGGCAACTACGAAATTTCCTACCCATATCGGGATTTTTTCTCCTATCAAAGGATGTTTTGCATAACTTCCTGTAAACACTCCTTCTTTCTCCATCTGGTCTATATCTTCCTGTTTTGTAGATCTTAGCTTCTTAAGAAAGTCGTCTACTTCTTTCCTTTTATCTTTAGTGACTAACTGGTCTAACTTTGGATGCTGTGCAGAAACTACCAGAAAAGTGACTCCCATCAGCGTGTCTGCGCGGGTTGTGAATACTTCCCAATTTTGCCCGTTGACTTCAAAGATGACTTCAGAGCCTTCACTTTTCCCTATCCAATTTCTTTGCATAGCTTTTATCCTTTCAGGCCAGTTCAATCCATCTACGCACTTTAGTAGTTCATCTGCATAAGCAGTCGTTTTCAAGAACCATTGTTCAAGTTGCTTGACCTCGACAGGAGTTGAATTATGTCTCCAGCAAAATCCTTGATGCACTTGTTCATTGGCCAGGACAGTACTGCAATCCTTGCACCAGTTTACAGAGGATTTTTTGCGATACACAAGCCCTTTTTTTAGAAACTCTAAGAAAAAGAATTGGTTCCACCTATAATACTCAGGGTCATGGCTCTGCAATTTTCTTCTCCAATCATATGTCAGCCCAAGAGATATCTGTTGTCTGATGAAATTTGATATGGCTTCATCGGTGAATATCCTAGGATGAGACTTGCTTTTTATCGCAGCGTTTTCTGCAGGCAATCCAAATGAATCATACCCCATGGGATGAAGTACATTGAATCCTTTCATTCTCTTGAATCTAGCTAGAATATCGCCAATCACATAATTGAATGCATGTCCTATGTGAAGACCGCTTCCAGAAGGATAAGGATACATTTCCAAGACATAAAACTTTTTACCTTTGTCTTCTTCCGCCTCAAATACTTTATCCCTCTCCCATCTCTTCTGCCATTTCTGCTCCATAGCAGAGAAATCTATCTCAGTCTTTGATTTTTCAGAATTTTTCATATTTTTTTTAGAATTTTTTTTGATCATGGTGTTCATAGAAAAACTTAGATTATAAGTGTTTCCTCACAAGAGGAGAAACAATTCAAGTCTAAAAGCGAGCAAATTCTGAAGCATATAACCTCTAATTAAGTTATCTATTTAAACACTTCGATAAGCTCAAACCGAATCACTTTCACTTTCGTAGAGGTTTCAATGCTCCTCTTGTATAACTTCAATGTTTTCATTTTCAGAAATCACTTTTGAGGCTGTCCAGTATTCCTTTCTTCCTAAGCTGGTTTATTGCAGAAGAGTTATATTTGAATATGACATCTCCTTTGGAATCGTCATCTGTCCAGGGCGTTATCAAGACAACATCTTTCGGGCGGAGCCACAAAGTCCTTTTGAACCTTCCAGGAACCCTGCAATTGCGAGTCTTCCCGTCAGTAGTATGTACTTCCATCCTGTTCCCCCCTAACCTCTGTACAATGACTCCTATATATTCTCCTTTTTGAGGCATCCTAGCTCTTGCTATTACTTCCCCTTCTTGCGTTGTAATCTGCTTGCCTTCAACGACTTCCTCAAAATCTCCATAATCAACCATTGTGTTTAAAATCAGATGCTTCTTTTAAATCTTCCTAACTATTTCCTCTGCTTTTTCCAAGTAACGTAAAGATTCTTTAGGAACAGAATATTCAATGGAATAATAAGGAAGTTATATATCAGTTTTATCAGAGTTTCTACAGTCTCCTTTATCGCCAGATAATTAAAGACTTCATCAAATGTAAGGTAAAAGATTTCGTAAAGATCCAAGGTCTGAGGCAATCCATAAGAATTAAGGACAATAACCTGTAAAATCCATTTTACTCTCCCCATTACTATGCTGAAAGCCAATGTTATCAGGCAGAATAGGAGAATATATCCAAAAGTCTTCCACCATCTGCCTTTTACAAAAGCCCAGCTTGATGCGAGAGACTTGAAAACTCCCTTGCCCTCAGCTACTATAAACATCAATGAGAACGACCAGCTAATGCCTACCCATACGGCGATGATAATCCATGGCAGCACTAGGACAAGCCCTATAGGGCGAAGCAGGCTAACTAAAAGAATAAGAACAAAAGAATAAACTATAGAAATAGCAAATATGGAGGCAAACAGCCCTAATATTTTCCCAAAATTCTTCCTAGCCTCAGAAATGGCATCTGAAAAAGTGAACTTCTTGTTCTTTACAGAAGAAGTTATTATTCCTGAATATCCATATAATGCAAAAATCGAGCTTATGATTACCAAAAATAAGCTTATTAATATAAAGGGTATGGAATCATATAATAATTTAGTGACAAAAATACTCAATTGATCAGTAATATCACTATCCTGGGGAGAATATGTAGGATCGATAACCGTCCGGGAAATTATTTCCTGCAATGTTGACATACTTTGGGTATAAAAGTCCTTTACCCCATCATATATACCCATAGAGTAGAAGAGAAAAATCACGATGCCTGTAACAACCAAATAAGGAAGTATATAGAACAAGAGCTGGACCTTAGACATCTCTTTGAAATTAGCTTTATAATCTCTCCAGCTCTCTCCAAAAACTTCGCCAAATCCCATAAAACAAACAAGGAAAATGCATTTATAAATACTCTTGTCCATTATATTTTATGATTCAAGCACATTTTATCGGGAGAAAGATAACCTCGAACACGCAGGAAGCCTTTACCCTCCAGGATAGCTCATGTTTTGGAGAGAAAAGTGGAGAGTATGTAGAATATTCTCCTATAGAGGCATTGTTCTTAGTAAAAGAGAATAAGATGGATGTCTATTCCGGCAAGAAGAGTATATCTTTCTCGAGCTTGCTTGTAAAAGTAAGAAAGGAAGACAAGAAGATAGAGACCAAGCTATCTGCTTTCTCGGATCTTAGGAAGAAAGGGTACATTGTCAAGACTGCTCTTAAATTTGGGGCAGAATTCAGAGTATATGAGAAAGGCGTCAAGCCCGGAGAAGATCATGCAAGATGGATTCTTTACACAGCAAGTGAACACGAGTCCTCAAACTGGCACGATTTCGCTGCCAAAAACAGAGTAGCTCATGCGACCAAGAAAAATCTTCTTATAGCTATTGTTGACGACGAAGGAGATGTTAGTTATTATGAGATTCGTTGGATGAGGCCATAGAACCATTATCAATAGTATTCTTTCTTAATCCTTTTAAACCCAGAAAGCAAAGAATTATTATGAAATGTCTTGTTACTGGAGGGGCAGGTTTTATCGGAAGTCATGTTGTAGACAGGCTTGTCCAAGAAGGCCATACAGTGATAGCGCTTGACAATTTATCCTTGAATGAGAACCAAAATATCCTGCACTTGATGAACAATCCAAAGTTTGTTTTTTATAAGAGAAGTATTACAGAGAACATGGAGGATATATTTGAGAAAGAGAAACCAGAATATGTCTTCCACCTTGCCGCTCTTCCTAGGGTGCAATTCTCTATAAAAAATCCTCAAGAGACGCATCATGCCAATGTCAATGGCACATTGAACATCCTTTCAGCATCTAAAAAATATGGTGTCAGAAGATTTATTTTCACATCAAGCTCTTCTGTTTACGGAGACCAGCCAACACTGCCATATAAAGAGTCCATGCATCCAAATCCTATATCTCCTTATGCTCTGCACAAACTTGTAGGCGAATATTACTGCAAACTTTTTACTCAACTTTATGGACTCGAAACTATCTCGCTAAGGTATTTTAATGTATTTGGTCCAAGGCAAAATCCTGCAGGGGACTACGCCTGTTTGATCCCTAAATTTGCCTTAAAATTCATTTCAGGAGTCTCCCCAATCATAAATGGAGATGGTAATCAAACAAGGGATTTTACTTTCGTCAAGGATGTTGCAGAGGCAAATCTCCTGGCCGCAAAGACAAATAATCTCTCAGCAATAGGAGAGGCTTTCAACATTGGCAACTGCAATAATGTCTCAGTAAAAAAAGTGGCAGAGACTCTTAAAAGATTGTTAATGAGTGAAGTTCCCATACTCCATGGCCCAGCAGTCATTGAGCCTAAGAATACCTTGGCCGATATAACTAAAGCTCGTGAAATGCTGGGCTGGACTCCAAAATATACTTTTGAGCAAGGCCTTAAGGAAACACTTGATTCAATTAAAGCCCATAATTTATAAGCAAGTTTGAGGTAGATATATTATGAATATCCTAGAGATATGCACTTTTTCAGCAGGCGGTTGTGGAGTATGGGCAAGAGTAAAGAGAGAATCATTGCTTCTATCAAAGTTAGGTCACGATGTGACAGTATTCACAACAAACAGAGAAAAGGGCACATGGAATGTAATAAATGAAAGACAAAAGATAGGAAGTGTAAAAGTAATTAGATTCCCAGCTATCAAACTTGGAGGGGAAAGTTTCACCTACTGGAATTTCTACAAAGAAGCAAAAAAACTTCGGCCGGATCTTATCATAGTACATTCTTACCGTCATACTCACACTTTGCAGGCCCTTCATCTGGCAAAAAAGATAAAATGTAAAATATTTCTTGTGACGCATGCTCCATTCAATAGAGAAGATTCTAGAAAAGCCTACGAAGGGTGGATTGTGAATGCATATGATTATATTGTGGGAAAAGTTACGATAAAAAAATTTGACAAGGTATTGGCAATCAGTAAATGGGAAATTCCATACTTGAACAAGCTTGGCCTTAAGAAAGAAGACATCGTTTATAGTCCAAATGGAATCTCAGACGAGTTTTTCAGGAAGCCTATCAAGGAAGGAGACCCTAGATTAATATCTTATACTGGAAGAATAGCCCCTATAAAGAATCTTGAAATAGTCATTCGAGCGTTGGCGCTTACAAAAAACAAATCACTTAGGTTTCATATATTCGGTCCAGCAGAACCGGCCTATAAAAAAAGATTACTTTCGCTCATTTCCGAACTAGAGCTCAAAAAGAGAGTGCTCATAACAGACAAGCGTTATTCCACAAAAGAGCAGATCGCACATATCGACAAAGGTTATTTGTTCATCCTTCCTTCTCTTTCAGAAGGCATGCCGCAAGTTCTCGTCGAAGCCCTTGCACGAAAACGTGTCGTTATCTCCAGCAATATCCCTGCATCAAAAGATATAATAAAGGACAGAGTGAATGGATTTATCTTCAATAAGAAAGACCCTAAAGAGCTTGCAAATATACTAGATAATATAACTCTAGGCAAGGACAAGAGACAAATAAGCAAGATTCGACAATATGGCTTTGAGAGAGTAAAAGAATTTGATTGGAATACATTGATTATAAAATTAGACAGTCTAGTAACAAATAAGTAACCAAACATATTTATAATCTCTCTTTGTCCTCGTAACATGCCCACAGATACTCAAAGATTGATTAAAAATAAGGACTTTATTGTTTCAACACTGGAAAATAAGGGCCCTAGCCTCCCCGTGCATATAGCTCGATCAGTTAATTTGAGTACATTATTCGCCTCTGCATTTCTTTCTGAACTATATGGTGAGAAACGTATCCTGATGTCCCATTTGAAAGTTGGGAGCTCGTCTCTCTACTACCTTCCTGGCCAGGAAGGGCAATTAGAGAATTTCATTCAATATCTTAACCCGAAAGAAAAAGAAGCTTTTAGCTTGCTAAAGAAAGAAAAGATACTCAAAGATGAACTGCAAGAACCGGCGATAAGAGTAGCTCTAAGGCAAATAAAAGATTTTGCTCATCCCATCAATACTGCCATCAATGGAGAGACCTATGTATTCTGGAAGTATTTCCTTCTTTCGGATCAAGAGACAGATAAGATGATAGAACAATTAGTTTTTCCTAGAAAAGAATTAAATTCTCCTCCTCTCCTACCCACTCAGAATAAGGAGAATGATTCAAATGAGGATGTCCAGACGAAGAAAGAGAAAGTCCCTAGAAAGCCAAGAGCTATAATTCCTACAAAGATAGTCTCAATTCAGTTGCCTTTCTCCTCTCAATCAATAGAACAGCCAGTATACTCTCCATTTGCCCAAATAGTGAAAGACCATCTACAAAAAAAGGACATTACTTTGCATCAGATAATATCTGACAACAAAAAAGAGGTCCTGGCCAAAATAAGTATAAAGACACCTTACGGTCTACAAGCTTTCTACCTTATAGCGAAAGACAAGAAAAGAATAAAAGAAGAAGAATTGATAGAAGCCTTGCAGAAAGCACACTCAGAGAAACTCCCAGCATTCATTATTGCTCCAGGAGATGTAGAAAAGAAGGCACATCCTTTGCTGCAGGAATGGGGTGCGCTCCTTAAATTTGAGAGACTATGATTACATCCACGGCACAAGTCTGGGATCCCAAAGTCACCAACATCAAGAAAATTTGATGCTTAAATGTCGCACAGCAACTTTTAAAAAGCTATTTTCCACATTTATAGGATGGGTAGAATAAAATCAACAATGGTAAAGAAGGCAGCCAAGCAGCTCCTTGAGACTGAGCACTTCAATACAGACTTTGATCATAATAAAAGGCTATTGCAAGGCCATATGCCTAGCAAACCTATAAGGAACAAGGTAGCAGGGTATATAGCAAGATTGACAAAGATGAAGATGACTGCAAAGAGAGTCCCAAAGAAAGTGATTGAACCTCAGGAATGATTCTTAAGTATCTTATCAACCTTTTTTTCTATTCTCTTCATATCTTCTTTAATAGCATATATTTCTTTCATTCTCTTCCTTCTGACTAAAAACGCATATACCTCAAATACTATCCAAAGAACAACAATTACTCCTAGTGTCTGAAGCCATAGGCCAATCTGACCAATATCTCTAATCAAATCTGTCAAGGTAGGTTCCACCATAAAACATCAAAGGACTTGAGGTTTATCAAACTTTCCTGCTACTACATTTCTACGGTATACTTAAAAACCCATTAAGTTTCCTAAAACCGGTGCTGTAGCCGAGTGGTTAAGGCGCGGCTCTCATAAACTTGCGTTAGCGAAGTTGTCGAGAACCTTGGTTCTTGAGCAATCTCGAGAATCTTGGATTCAGATTCTCAAAATCTCGCGAATCGCAGATTTGCGAAAGGCCGAGATCGGGAGTTCGATTCTCCCCAGCACCATAATCAAACAACTCTCTTTATAGAATCTCCATCTTTTCGAGGTATAAGATGTATATGCGCATGAGGCACGACTTGCCCTGCGGGAGGCAGATTGTTCATAGCTATATTAAAAGCGTCGCCAGTCTTATTGTCAAGAAAACCAGATGCAAGATTCTTGCACAAGGATAGCATTTCTTCTCCAAGAGAATTAGGAATATCTAGAAGAGTGACGAGATGTTTTTTTGGGATAACCAATGTATGACCAGGAGCTACAGGATGAGCATCCAATATTGCTATAAAATTGCCTGTCTCAGCAACCATATTCGACTTCAGCTCTTTCCTAGCTATCTTGCAAAAAATACAGTCACTCATATCTTGATCTAAACGTCCTGGTATAAAAATCTTCTTTCAGTACCTGCCTATTGACTTCTTCCTTTCTAAAGCCTGTAAGAAATTTCTTATAGAATGATATAGTTTCTGGCTTTCCAGATAAAGCAGCAGATAGATTATGTATCTCTCTAGAGAACTTGGAACGCTTTTTGTATATAGGAAGAGGTATTCTTGTGAATAATGCTCTGACTTGGGCCTTATCATCGGGAATTCTTGCGACTACAGGTATATCAAGAGAATTTTCTATATGTTTAAGTGAAATCTCATATGCAGGATCCCTTATCTTGTTTATTACAATACCCTTTACAGGTTTCCCTCTCTGTTTTGCAAGCTGAGCTGCCTGCATGGAACAGCTCAGTGTAGGCATGTCAGGAGTAGTTACAACGAACAGATGATTTGATGCTATAATTGTTGAAAGGACCTCCTCGTTTAGGCTTGGCGAACCGTCAAGGATTATAAAATCATAAAGTCCTTTTGCTCTAGATATTTTATCCCTCAATTTCAAAGGATTGATCTCAAAACCTGCTCCTGGTCTTCCTGCAATGACGTCCACTCCAAATCTTGAATGTACTGCACTCTCAAGCCTTGTTCTGCCAGCAAGGACATCATGGATAGTCTTTTCAGGTTCAAGCAAGTCCATATGAATCCCAAGATTTGGCGCAGAATAGTTTGTATCTATAAGAAGTACTTTCTTGCCCTGATTATTGGCAAGATCGGCTGAGAGCGAGGATGCGAGAGTAGTCTTGCCAACTCCTCCTTTTATGGCTATTAAGCCAATCACCTCTCCCATCACTCAAAAAAGGAGAATGTATTTAAAACACTTTCTACTCTGCCAAAAGTATGAGACATTCGTGCTCTTCACATTCTGCGCCTCTGAACGGTCATGCTTCTTTAGAATCATTGGCAGATAAATATGGTCTTAATCTTAAAGGTCCCGATCTCAAGGAAATCAAAAAAACGATGCGCCACTGCGGCTTAAAAGCCGCAGTTTGATGCAGGCGCTCGTTTTTTGGATGCTCAAGGAACAACTCCAGCTTAAAAGCTGGAGTTTTAGTCAAGTTCCTTGACATCAAAAGAGCAGATGATGCACGGAAAGCGCTCATGCAATGGAATGCGGATCAGCGCGTGAATCTCAGAATTGCGCGAAAATCACTCAAAGAAAAAGAATACCTGGCATTGGATGAAAAAGTCAGTGAAGTCTATGGGCAGTACAATCTAAAAATCGCTGATGAGTTCTAACAAGTAAAGGTTATAAACATCTATTAAAGTCACAAAACCCTTCGGGTTTTAACCCCAGCTTAAACCTTAAGGACGCGAGTTCTTGATGGCAGTCAAGGATTGAAAATCCTTGATGAGACGTGGCTTACTTGAGGTTTTGTATGTTCAATTCTCAGCGACTATGGACCCGCCGAGAATCGAACTCGAATCTCCCGAATGCCATTCGGACGTATTACCACTATACTACGGGCCCTCACTCCTCTCACAAAAGTTGTCCTTAAAAACTTATTCAAGTATTAAAAGCACAGCCATAACCAGTATCCCCAGCAAGAACGTAAGCGCTTGAAGAATAGAAGTTTTCATCGTGGTATTTTTATGTAGCTCTGGAATTAGGTCGCTTCCAGCAATATATATAAAACTGCCAGCGGCAAATGGCACAAGGAATGCTACAGTCAACTCTGCAACGCTATTAAGCCAAAGGGCAATAACTGCTCCAAGGACAGCCATTAAAGCTGAAGCAAAATTCAACAGCAATGCTCTGCCCTTTGAAAAACCTCCATGTAATAGAACTCCAAAATCTCCTATTTCTTGAGGTATTTCATGGAATAAGACCGCAAGAGTTGTCGCAATACCGACTGGGATGCTTACTATATAGCTCGCGGCAATAACTGCTCCATCGACAAAATTATGTAAGCCATCTCCAAAGAGATTCATATATGCAAATGAATGGACATGTCCTTTCTCATGAGGCATGTGGCAATGTCTCCAGTGAATGACCTTCTCAAGTAAGAAAGAGACGAATATACCCAATAGTACAGTTCCTGATATATTTAACCCAAAACCATTCTCTTCCACAGATTCAGGAAGAAGATGAAGAAATACATCCCCCATAAGTGCTCCAGCAGAGAAGCTAATAAAATAGATAAGTATTTTTTTCAGTCTTTCAGTCTTAATGCCCAAAGTAACAACTCCAATGAAAGATATGAGACTCACAACGAATACGCTTAATAATGAGTATAACCAGATTTCATTCATTTCTTAAGATATAAGTTAATAATATTTAAAGATTTTGTTAATAATATCGAGAGAATGAGAATTATGAGCATTTCAATAAATCAAAAGCACGATGTGCCACCACACTCTGAAGAGTGTGGTTTGTTGCAGGCACTCGTGCTTTGGATGCTCAAGGAACAACTCCAGCTTAAAAGCTGGAGTTTTAGTCAAGTTCCTTGACATAAAGAAACTCTTGAAGAACTGGACTCTTCTATAGCCTCAAAATTATTTAAGGGAAGAAGCGAAGCTGTAAGGAATGGGCTTCATCACATTTTTGCGGAAGAGAAACAGAAAAGGCTTCTCAAGGGTAACATCGATGCCGTATTGCTTGTCTTGCACGACGCTCGCCACACTCAAAATATCGCATCAATAACTCACAGATACCAGTCGATGATTAGGACTCAATTACATAATCACAAGCCGGACAGCAAATGCCTCGAGCTTTTTATGCTAAACGGAGAAGCTTCGCTTGTAAAAAAGATGGTCGCCGAACTTCAGTTCAAGAAATTCTGCAAATATGTAAAATTGATTACTTATTAATAAGATATGAATAATATTTCTACATTGGCCATCTTCCTGTAGAAATCTAAATCAGGTTTCTTCTCTTCCACCGTATAAAAAAGCTGGTCTAATCCTGTCCATGCAGTAAACCATCCTGCAGGCTCAAGTAATACAAGGAGAATATGGGTCCATATGCCTTCTCCACCATATATAGAGACAAGAGTGGCAAGAACAAGCATGAAAGCTCCAAGAGAGGCCATATACCATGCGCGCCTTTTAGTCTTGGCAACTTCTTTTTCTAATAATATAAAATGTTTCCTGAAATGATCCCTCAGTCTTTTCTTGATTAGAACTTCTTGATCAGGTTTCCTGGCTTGGCGTGGAATAAGAAAGCGAAGTTGGAAAGCTCCTTCTCTCCCAAAAGTTGCCTTTTTGGCCTCGAGAAGGAAATCGTCAGAAAGAGCACGATGAACAAATGGCCTGGGATCAAAATCTGAGAATATATCATCATATGTTTTAAGTAAAATGCTGATCTCGCTTTTTCCTAAGAGCTCTCTTTTGATTTGCTCGTCTTCTCTAATCTCTTCCTCTTTTGTCTCAGGAGACATAAACAATTTAAGCAACAATGCTATTTAAATACGAGGTTTCCACTCAATCTTCTTCCCGTTTTTCAGGAATTCATCAAGCATCAATATTAGATGCTCTGGAACCACCTCGCCTTGAACCTCGAGAATATGAATCTTCGATGGTAGTCAAGAATCTTGGATTCCTGATGAGATGTGGTTTTATTTAATTTTATTATCAGATTATCTAAATGAAGACAAATTAAGCAAAAACCCTAGGAGTCCTAAAAACAACTGTAATGCTAGAAATGCTATCAATATCCAGACCCATATGCTTAATCCTTTCTTCTGCGCAGGCGTTCCTTGCCCGCCAAGGACATTTTCAACTTTAGGATGTTTATGCATATATAGCTTATAGAATATTATCGCCAATATGCTCAATGTTCCGTCGATTATTCCTGCTGCCCCAAGAATCCTATAATAAACTTCTCCAAGGGTTGCAGAAGCATTATCTATGTAGATAAGTGGAAGAAGCATAAGCACGACTATTCCCATGAAGACATAATTTATGTATACTACCCAATCTATATAATTCTCCTTGTTAAGGGCTTTGGCAAGTATATTTCCATGAAGAGCAGCGAAACCTAATATAAAGAATGTCTGATAGATATCTGAAACAGTCCTTCCAGGGATTACATCCCATATACCTAATATTGATGTGATAAAACTAAGCACTACAAGAACAAAAAGCACATTACTGAAAAAACCAAGTCTTTCAGATGTGCCTTGCTTCTCATCATCGTAGACGAATGCGAGGCATATAAGTGAATGAATAACTACCATGAACAAAGTTGTAAGGACTTTCCTCGTGACTTCTGTGAACTGCCCTACTAGCACAGTGATGACAGCTACTAATGCAGCTATAACAAGGCTGCCTATCAGATTGAACATAAAAAATTTCTTGAATTCTGAGAAACCAGTCATCCATTTAAATGAGAAAGTTTTTTTAAAAATATATCTATTTCACTCTCGTCTCAACAACTTTCCCTGCCTTCTCAAACGCCAGCTTACCGGAGATTAACATTCTGAGAGTTTCCTGCAGGTCATCTACCTTCACGCGAATCTGCTTTGTTGTATCTCTATCCCTTATAGTCACGGCTTTATCTTTAAGGCTATCTTCATCAACGGTAATACAATAAGGTGTCCCTGCCTCATCCTGCCGAGCATACCTTCTTCCTATACTTCCACTAGCATCAAAAGCAACCGCAAAGTCCTCTCTCAGATATTCTTGGATATGCCTGGCAAGGTCCATTGACGGCCCTTTTGAGATAAGTGGAAATATGGCTGCCTTGACTGGAGCTAAGAATCTTGGAAGGCGGAGCACGACATTTTCTCTCTTAGTATCTGGAGTATAGGCAGAGCATAATAGTGCTAGAAAAACTCTATCCATCCCAAATGTTGGTTCAATGACTTTTGGAACTATTCTTTTCTTGCTTGATTCATCAAAGACATCAATTTTTTGGCCAGATTCTTTCTGATGTTGAGTCAGGTCATACTGCCCTCTGTTTGCATTTCCGGCTATTTCCTTACTTCCGAATGGAAATTCATAGTCCAGATCAAATGTGGCTGAAGAATAATGGCTAAGTTCATCTTTCATATGTTCCCTTATCTTTATCTTGTCAGCTATTCCTAGATGTTCAAACCACATTACCTGCTCCGCCAGCCAATATCCGTGCCACTCATCAAGCTTGCTCGCCTTTACCATCTCCCCAATAGTGGTCTGTTTCAATGTATCTTTTCCCTTTTCTTGTGTCTCGGCATCTAATAACTTGATTTTCACAGACTTATGTTTAGAATCTAGTTTTTCACATTTCTTTTCTTCTGGATGAATAAAGAATTCAAACTCTGCAATTGTAAATTCCCTGCTTCTGAAAAGAAAATCTCTTGGTGCTATTTCATTTCTGAAACATCTTCCTATCTGTACGACTCCAAAAGGGAGTTGCATTCTACTAGTCTCAGCTATTTGTTTGAAATCCATGAACATGGCCTGAGCAGTCTCGCCCCTCAGATAAGCATCGGTAGGATTCAAGGCTCCTACAGAAGTCTTAAACATAAGATTGAATGCACCTTGGGATGCAAGTTCTCCTCCGCAATCTGGACATACAGCTTTCCCAAGCTCCAAAGGGCCTATTTTTGTAGCTTTTTTGCATTTCTTGCATATCACTGCAATATCTGCGAAACTGGCTAGATGTCCAGATGCTCTCCATGTCCGTGGATGCGAGATTATGCTTGCTTCAATACCTACAACATCCTCTCTTCTCTGCACAAACCATTTCCAGAAATCCTGTTTCAGATTTTGAAATAATTCTACCCCTGATGGCCCATAATCCCAAAAACCAGAAAACCCTCCATATATCTCGCTAGACCTGAAGACAAGACCCTTCCTTTTGCAAAATGTCGCAAGCTCATCAATACTAAGCTTGCCAATTACTTTCTCAGCCATCCCTATACCCAGGGAAAACCCTATTTAAATTTTCCATTAATAAAATATAAAAATAAAAGTATGTTTTTTACTTCAATCCGCCCATTCTGCATACAGTTGTGCTGCAATTAGGGCATTTTCCTTTTGCGATTTTAGTGCCTTTAGAAGTAGCTGATTCTACAGGATTCTTTATATCAACTTTCTTCTTGCACTTCACGCAGTATCCTTGTGTTGCCATTATAACCTCCCTTGTCGTTTTCCTCCTAAAAAAAGATACGAGAATCCTTATAAATCTATGCTAGTCATTTCTGAAGGAATAAAAAGACATATAAACTATAAAAAATCGACTTTTATTATGAAAGTCCCATATACGCGGACTGAGATACAGCTGGCGACATCTCATGACAGAACCCTTAGGCTTATTGGACAAGAGAATAGAAAAGACCAGATAACTGAAGAAAGAATAGATGAGGTAAGGCAAAAAGCTCTCTCCATTATAAAGCCGATGATAAATGAAAATATCTATCTAGGGGGAGGCCATGCTATAGCCTACATCCTTTCTACTTTTCAGAGAGATTCATACAATCTTGTTCCAAAAAATATTCAAAAGATGGTTGGTGGTTTTTATAGGGATCATGCAGCTCTGGACTTACTTTGTTTTGAAGATGATCTTCCGAGCATAGTAGAGACAGGTAAATTATATGGTCTGCATCTTGTAGGTAGATTAAGGACAATGTTTAAGGTATTGCCAAATACTAAGTTTGAAGGGTATAGTACATTGGACGCCAAAGAGGCTATAGGAAGGAAAAATCTTAGATTGGCTGCACTCTCTGGAGAGTATGCGAACGTATATATTCACCATCTAGAGACTGCCACAAGAGAGAGAGTAAGAAAGCGTGAAGACGGAATTTATGAGTTAGAGAAAGGAAAGAAACAAGTTCCCCCGTCTTTCTTAGAAGTCGTATCTACAGAAGGAAATATAAGAGTCAAAGTTACAGATTTTGAGGGTATCAGATCAAGGATTGCTCCAGACGTCTTGATTAAATGTGCCCATCCATTTTATCTCCTCAAGGCTAAGGCAAGAGCCATGTTGGAAAAAAACAGGAATGACCCTAGACATGAATTGGATGTAGAAATTCTAGAGAATATACTAGAACACATTCAACATAGCTCTAATTTAGCAGACATTGCTCCTTGGAATTCTTAACTCTGGACTTAAACTTCAAACTTTATAGGCAATGCTTAAAGTGAACAATTGTTTCTGCAGCTATTCTCTTGGCAACACGCAAATGTCTTCCTAATCTCAATACAAAACTTTTTATGTACTCATATTTTCTCGTCCGGTTTTGGCTATGCTCGGGAACCATCACACCATGAAAGGTATATTTTTGTCGGTTCTCGACTTCACATTATTTAATAGAAAGTAACATTATAGTAGACAACATTTATTTCTCTTGATAACTTGGACATTAAGAGTACATTTATATATTAAAAATACTACGACTAATCGATGATAAAGAGAGTGACAGAAATAAAAAAATTAGAAATTCTATCAGATAATATTCGAGAAGACATAATAAAAATGCTAGTGGAGGCTGGTTCAGGTCATTCCGCTGGTCCATTAGGTATGGCTGATGTCTTCACCGCCCTTTACTTTAACGTTATGAACCACAATCCTAATGATCCTGAATGGAAAGACAGAGATAGACTTATTCTCTCGAATGGACATATCTGCCCAGTCTTATATGCAGTCTTGGCAAGATCAGGTTACTTTGCAATGAAAGAACTAAAAACCCTAAGAAAACTAGGCTCGATTCTCCAAGGTCACCCTCACAGACACTCTGCACCAGGTATAGAAACCAGCACGGGCCCTCTTGGACAAGGATCATCAGTTGCCGCAGGAATTGCCTATGGCGCCAAAATGGATAAAAAAAGATTCAAAGTGTTTTTATCAATGGGAGATGGAGAATGCGATGAGGGTCAATGTTGGGAGACCTTTATGTTCGCAGGAAAAAACAAACTGGATAATTTAATAGCCTTCATAGACAGAAATTTCATCCAGATAGATGGCAATACTGAGCAGATCATGCCTTTGGAACCCCTAGCTGATAAGATAAAGTCTTTCAATTGGAATGTGCAAGTAATTGATGGCAACAATATGAAGCAGATTATTTCAGCATTCTCAAAAGCAAAAGCAAGCAAAGGCAAACCGAGTATGATTATATGTAAGACGATTCCTGGAAAAGGAGTTAGTTTTATGGAGAGAAGGTTTGAATGGCACGGAAAAGTTCCTGTAAAAGACGAGGCACTTAAGGCACTGCATGAGATTTGCGAGCACGAATGCAAGTTAAGAAAATGGGATTCTCAGAAATGCAAATTGCTTATAAATAAATGTGGGATGCTTGAATGAAACTTGATTTATCTAATCTGAAGAAAGAAGCATCCAGAGAAGGATATGGGAGGGCCCTTGTAAAATTAGGGGAGAAAAATAAGGAAGTTGTCGCATTATGCTGTGACTTGACAGATTCCACAAGAGTAGAGTTGTTCAAGAAAAAGTTCCCTGAAAGATTCATTGAAATTGGAGTAGCAGAGCAGAATATGGCAGGTATAGCTGCGGGTCTTGCTATGCTTGGCAAGATTCCTTTCATGAGTTCATATGCTGTATTCAGCCCAGGAAGGAATTGGGATCAGATAAGAGTAAGCATTTGCTACAACAATGTGGATGTGAAGATACAAGGCGCCCATGCAGGTATAAGTGTTGGTCGAGACGGTGCGACCCATCAAGCACTGGAAGATATTGCAATAACTAGAGTTCTTCCCAACATGACTGTCTTAGTCCCCTGCGATAGTATTCAAGCCGAAAAGGCAACGATAGCTTCTGCATCAAAAAAAGGCCCAGTCTACATAAGATTAAGCAGGACCAAGACACCCTTATTTACTGACTATAACACTCCTTTCAAAATAGGAAAAGCAGATATCTATAGATCTGGTTCTGATGTTTGCATTATTTCTTGTGGAACAATGGTCTATGAATCTCTGATTGCAGCAGATGATTTGGCAAGAGAAGGCATTAAGGCTACAGTTATGAATTGTCATTCTATAAAGCCAATTGACAATGATACAATCTCTTCAATGGCTAGAAAATGTGGCGCGGTGGTGACGGCAGAAGAGCATCAGATTAATGGAGGTCTAGGAGGAGCAGTCGCAGAGGTCTTAGGTAAAAGCTGCCCCGTCCCTATTGAGATGGTAGGAGTATTGGATACATTTGGAGAATCTGGAGAACCTGAAGAGTTAATTAAAAAATATGGCTGCACTAGCAAAGAGATAATTTCTAGTGTGAAAGCTGTCCTCAAGAGAAAAAGATGAAAGATTGGATAGATGAATTAAAGAAAGGGCTTAGGGGTGATGTTCTTATAGATGAGGAGAACCTCAAGAAATATAGCAGAGATGCATCTATTTTCGAAGTAAAACCAAAAGTGGTTGTCTGCCCTAAAGATGAGAATGACTTAAGATTCCTTGTGGAATTTGCAAATAAACATCCAGGCATATCTTTAACGGGAAGAGCAGCTGGTACAGACATGACTGGGGGTCCTCTCTCAACATCAGTGGTTGTCAGTTTCACTCAATATTTTGACAAGATAAAAAGATTAACAAAGAAGACTGCAATTGTCCAACCTGGAGTATATTACAGGAATTTTGAGAAGAAAGCAGATAAAATAAAGGTTATTTTCCCAAGTTATCCAGCAAGCAAATCTATTTGTGCTATGGGAGGTATAATCGCGAATAATTCTGGAGGAGAAAAATCTCTTTCATTTGGGCAGACAGTAGATCATGTAAAAAAACTTAAGGTAATTCTTGCTGACGGGAATTTCTACGAGCTAAAAAAGTTAGACAAATTTGAATTGAATAAAAAATTAAAAAAGAAAGACTTTGAAGGGCAGATATATAATAAGATATTTCATCTTTGTGAGAAGAATTATGATCTTATTAGATCTGCAGAACCAAAAGTGTCAAAAAATTCATGTGGTTATTATCTCTGGAAAGTCTGGGATCGAGAGAAAGGCACTTTTGATCTATCGAAACTTTTTGTAGGGTCTCAAGGAACAATCGGTCTCTGGACAGAAGCAGAAATAGATGTAGTGAAGAAAGACAAACACTCAAGACTTGTTGCCGTATTCTTGAAAGATTTGAAACAAATAACTCCTTTAATAGATATGGTTAAGAAGTACCATCCTCAATCTCTGGAGAGTTTTGATAAGAACACTATGGACCTTGGGATCAGATTTTTCCCGGAGATTGCTAAAAAGGTGCATCAAAACATTATCTCATTTCTATGGGGATTAAGAAGAGAGGCTGAAAATACTCTACTCCATGGTCTACCAATATTTATCATATTGGTAGAACTAGCAGGAGATAAGGAAAAAGAAATTCAAGAAAGGGCAAATGTTTTAGGTAAGGAGCTTGATCAGTTGAAAATAAATAACCTAGTTATGCAAAGCGAACAAGAAGGAGAGAAATACTGGATAATGCGCAGGGAGTCATTCAATTTACTTAGGGAGAAAGTAAGGGAAAAATCTGCTACTCCTTTTGTTGATGATTTTAGTGTTAAGCCAGAATATCTTTCAGAATTTCTCCCGAAGCTCTATGATCTTCTTATTAAGAACGGTATTCAACCAAATCTTGCAGGTCATGTAGGAGACGGTAATTTCCATATAATCCCTCTTATGGATCTTAAAAAAGAGGAAGAAAGAAAGAAGATACCTAAAGTTCTCAAAGATTTTACTAATCTTGTGAAGGAATATCGAGGTACTATAGCTGCAGAACATAATGATGGTCTTATAAGAACTTCCTATGTAGAGAAGCAATTCGGAAGAAAAATAGTGGGATTATTTGAAGATGTCAAAAATATATTTGATAAGGATAATATATTCAACCCTGGAAAGAAAGTTCATGGCAACATGAGATTTGCAATGTCACATATAAAAAGATCCTGAAAATGATTATAAAAAATTTCAAATCGCTCGCTACCTCGAAGACCAGGATTGATACTCTTAAAATAATTAATGCAGGTCTGGAATCTGTAATGACTAAGCCGGCTATGCATCGCAATATAACATTTATCAAAAATATTTTAACTATTAAGGGAATATCATGGGACCTCTCAGATGTTCAAAGAGTTTTAATTGTAGGTGCAGGAAAAGCCTCGGGAGACATGGCACAAGCCATTGAAGAAATTTTGGGAAAAAGAATCACGCAAGGAATTGTCATTGACACGCAACCAAAAAAGCTCAAAAGAATAAAAGTAGTGCAAGGTACTCACCCTCTTCCCTCACAAACAAATATTCAAGCAACACAAGAAATCATCACCCTCCTCAATACAGCAACACATGAAGATCTAGTGATTTGCTTGATGAGTGGAGGAGGATCCGCATTGCTCGATGATCCTATAATTCCATTATCTCAATTAATCGATATCAACAAAAATCTCTTGCATCGTGGAGCAACAATCCAGGAGATTAATGTTGTCCGTAAACATCTTTCATGCATTAAAGGAGGACAACTTGCACAGCTTGCTAATCCAGCAAAACTTATTTCTCTAATCATCAGCGATGTAATCACGAACGATCTTCAAGTTATCGCTTCAGGCCCTACCGTGCTTGACCACTCAACTATTCACGATGCAAGACATATCCAAAAAAAGTACCTGCTTCCAGATTTGCCTTTCATAGAGACGCCTAAACACTTGCTAGACAATACGACCAATCTCATTCTTCTTTCTAACATCCCTGCAGCAGATGCTATGAAAAAGAAAGCGCGAGCTCTCGGATATATCCCAAAAATCTTAACAACTCAGCTTCATGGAGAAGCGAGCAATATAGGTAGAGATATTGCACAAAAAATCAATAAGAAAAGGGCACTCATCGCAGTAGGTGAATCTACGGTCACAGTTAAAGGAACAGGTAAGGGAGGCAGAAACCAGGAACTCGCCTTAGCCGCAGCAATGTATATCAAAAAAGGCACAATTGCAAGCTGTTCCTCAGATGGAATCGACTTTATCGTAGAAGCTGCCGGCGGCATTGTGGATGAGATGACAAAAGAACGGGCACAGAAGAAAAGAATCAATCTTAAACACTATCTCTCTAATAACGACTCCTATCATGCTCTTAAAAAACTTAATGGCCTCATTATCACAGGAAAAACAGGGACAAATGTCTGCGATTTTGTGGTAGCACTAAGTTAGAAACACACATTAAAAACCCCTCGTTTGAGGCATCTGGTGATGATGTGTAAATAAAGTATGTCTTGGAGCTGGTTGTTTGGATTTGCATTCTTAATTGGAGGATTTTTAATGGTGTTGGCTTGGTGGAGAAATAACGTTTTGTTTCTCTGCTTACACCAATAGCAGTATCAAGAGCATCTGCAGCTGATTCTTCTTCATCTTCAAATTTATATTCGCTATCTTCATCAATTTTGTCTTCCATAAACAATCTTAATCAAAAGAAGATTGCCAAACTAGTGGGTGCCCATTATCTGCCTATGGAAAACATAAAACTAATGAGAAAAGCTGCTACCTTTAAAGATTTTTTAAAGTATTGTGAAAAATTAAAGGCAAAATTAAATAGAACTGGCTTAAAGAAAGAAGTAATGTTAATGTTTCTTTGTGATAAGTTGGCTCAAGGAAAGGGATGTACTGATAAAGAGCAGTTATTTGCAGTGAAAGATTCTTTGTTAACTGGAAAACCATCTGCACAGGAATTGTACAAGAAATTTTTTTAATTGAAATTAAAGCTAGCTTAACTTTTCAGAGATATTCTTGACATTCTGTGCCAGTGTAATCTCAAATAATTGTTTAAGGTTTTTTAAAAGTAATATTGATGCAAGAACTGAATTATCTTTATTTTTTTAGCTTTTATGACTGATTTTTGTAATTCGAAAATTCTTTTCTTTATCTCCAATAATTTATCTATATTGTTAGAAGAAGATCTGAGCATATCAAGAATATTATTTATATGGCTCAAGAATTGTTTATCTATTTTAGATTTTGAAGTGTATAAATTATAAGATCTTAATGAATCGCCAAGGCTTTATTGCTGAAAGAATTAAGGGTGGATTAAAATTAGAAAGTAAAAACCTGGATGGTTTAATGAGTGCTTATAATGGATTAAAATATGCCTTAGAAGATGATGATGCTTATCAAAGAAGAAGAGAGGCTTACTTCAATCAATGGCCTGAAAGGAGCGGACATGATGAAAGGCATTGGGAATAAATAGACAAAATTTAATTTATTACCTGATAAACTAAGTGAATAAAAGAATTCTCAAGTTTATGTACTTCCTTTATTCTTAAGGGTCTTATCTTAAGCAAATCTTTTTCCGAACATAGTGATTCTCCATCGACTAAGGTAGAAGTATCTTTTCCTCCAATAATCGCGGGAGCAACTACCAAAGAAACCTCATCAATCAGTCTCTCTCTTATAAGAGAAGCATTCATTGTTCCCCCAGACTGAATTGTCACTCTGTCAACTCCATACTCTGTTTTTAACTTGGAGAATAAGTCAAAAAGATTTACTTTGCCCTTATAGAAAATAACCTTAAGATTATCCTCTTTTACTTTGAAAGCTGGATGTTTCTTATTTGTCGTTACAATATACAAGATATTACATTTTTTTAATAAATTATTTACACCCATATTGTTGAGATGGGGTTTATTATCTACAATAATAAAACTCACAGGTAACTTTTTGATAATCTCTTTAGGTTTATTTATTCCCATTTTAGCCATCACACGCCCAGTGTTAAAAGAATGTGAGTCTGTTCTCATTTCTAATTCATAGTACTGCCTTAATCCTTCTGAAATGCCTTTTATTTTAGGAAAGTCTTTGTCAACATCTCTTGAATCTATGTTTCCTGTAGATATTTTACCATCTATAGAACAAAGCATAAACAAAGTATTGAAAGTCCTCTTCACCATCTTAACTTTCTTAGAAGTTCTAGCTTTTTAATGATTTCTTAACTGTTTGTCCCAAACCTCTCGCTTGTTCCTAACTCATTAATATGCTTCACAGACAACATCACTCAAATTAACCAAAAGGCAATAAGCGCACGCCAGACTCAAGTGTGGAATGGCATAGGACTTCATGTCGATAGTGAATTTTAGCTAAGAATAGCTACATAGGCTTATGATGCTCTATGCAAGCAGGTATTTATATCTTTCTCCAACTTCAATTCGGCAAGATTAAATAGTATACTTTCAACTAAACTTCATGCCTTCACTCAAAGAAGCACTATATCGTGTTTGGCTTTTTTCTAAAGTAGAGAGAAGTAAAGATAAGCTAGTACTTGAAACCAATATCTCTTATAAGGGCTCTATAATCCGCCAAGCCACTTTTCTTTTTCTATTTGGCTCAAGTCTTGTTGCATTATTTCTTAGCGGCTTTAGCCATTTTCTTAGGTGGTACGGAATTATTGTTTTGAGTATTATAATACTAGTATATGGAGTTCTCAAAGCAATAGTGCTACCAGAATACTACTTTGCGTATATGATGGGATATAATATTACCTCTAAGGTTGATACAAGCACCCCTGGAAGATACAAGATAGTGTATACAATTATCAAGAAACCAAAGGGTATATTTAAAACAGAGTTTGATATAAGAGGAAAGAACGTAAAAGGTAAAAATCTGGGCTATCATGTTGATCCAAGAGGATACGTTCAACCAACTGTCGGCAAGAATGATTTCCCCTGGTACTTGGGCATTCCATTCAGAATAAATAATTTCTTTATTTCTTTAAGGGCGCTTTCCATACTTATTTTAAGTTTTGTAGTTTTACTTTTCTCGTTTTTCCCAATTGTAAATATAATCTTAATTTTGATGCTTATTTATTCGCTGGTATTTTATTGCAAAATACAATGGAAAAGCGATAGTACAATAAACAAAACTCTTGTAGTCTTATCATTCTTGGTATTAATAGTAAGTATAATTGTAGCAATCACAATTTATATTGCATTGTTTGTCAAGTTTTGATAACCATCTCCCTCAAACTTTGCAAATCCGCCAGGATAGAATAAACTTCTTCTCTGCTTATCTCGATAACAGCGTTCTCTTCAATTCTTTCTTGTAGTTCATGTTCCATTCCCCTTAAAAGCGCACGCCAGGAATTGAACCTGGAAAAAGTCGGGCTGCAGCCGACCGCAGTAACCATTGTGCCACGTGCGCGTACAATTTCCTAGCACCACCTACTTTTAAACCTTTAGCGACTGTAATCAAATCCTAGAAAAGCGCTCCTGATAGGATTTGAACACCTGAGCGAATACCTCGTGAAGGTTGCCGCGGAGCGTAGCTCTGCGAGCACTTTCAAATCCCTACGCTCCTGATAGGATTTGAACACCTGAGCGAATACCTCGTGAAGGTTGCCGCGGAGCGTAGCTCTGCGAGCACTTTCAAATCCCTACGCTCCTGATAGGATTTGAACACCTGAGCGAATACCTCGTGAAGGTTGCCGCGGAGCGTAGCTCTGCGAGCACTTTCAAATCCCTACGCTCCTGATAGGATTTGAACCTACGACCCTCGGATTGCTTCCCCTTGGCTTCCTTAAGGGCCCCCAATGAAGGAGGTTATCCCGAAGGAACCTTGGTTCTCTTAGGTAGAAGTCCGATGCTCTATCCAGGCTGAGCTACAGGAGCTTAAGATGGAATCCGTAAATAATTATTTAAACCTTCACATGTCATGAATTCCGCTACTATCTTAAGGGCTGTAACAAAAAAACTCAAATACTCTCTGCGACTTTAGCTCAGAGTTTTTCAGATCGGTATCTAACTCAACTCCAAAGGCACTATTGTTCTTCTAGGCCTGGGATAATGTGAATGTGCTCTTATATCTCTCCTATAAAATAATCTGGCAATTATGAGGGCGATTATCACGCCTATGAAAACATATCCTGCGACAGAGAGTTTTGCCTTTGTTTCATCCTGAACAGCAATACCTGTTGTAATAGGAGCATACCCTTGTGCTGTGAAAGAAGAGACATAAGATTCAGAGAAATCTTCGCAATCCAATATTACGGTAATACTTCCAGCCTCAGGAATGTCATTCGCTACTAATATGTTTACAGGAACTCTCGTACTTTTCTCTCCCCCGATAGAAAAAACAGAAGAGGACAGTATTATAGAATTATCTCCTGATCCTAAGGCACAATGTCTCAGGTTCATCTTGCCTGTATTTTCTATAACTGCGTATGAATTCTTCCCCAGCCCGGGAGATAATAAAAGAGCTTCTTCAAACCAAAATCTTACACCTGAACCATCGCTAACGACTAATGGGCTATTCTCTTCATATACGACAGATCCTATATAATGTCGAGTGGTAGAAAACTGAAAAGCTATTAAGAAAAAAGATGCCAGAAAGATTAGAACATATATCGTCAATACTCTTCTTTTTCCCATGACGACAAAAGGGCCTTGTATCTTATAAAGCTTCCTCTAGGAACCTATATAAATAATATATCTATATATCATTATGGAACCGATAACTTTGACTTTTCTAGGTACGGGGAATGCAGTCCCTACCGAACTAAGAAGCCATACAGGTATTTTTTTGTCATATAAAGACGAACAGATTCTTGTGGACTGTGGAGAGGGTATCCAGAGACAGTTTAGGTACGCTAAGCTATCACCTACAAAGATAACGAGACTTCTTATAACTCATTGGCATGGAGACCATATTCTAGGCATCCCGGGATTGCTTCAGACACTGGCTATGTCAGATTATCAGAGAAAGCTTATGGTCTATGGTCCAGCAGGGACAAAGAAATTTTTTTCTTTGATTGAAGAACTTCTGCTTCATATAAGAATACCTATTGAGATTCACGAAGTAAAAGAAGGCACAATCGTACATGAGAAAGAGTTTTTTATTGAGGCAAAACCAATGTCTCATGGCATACCCTCCTGTGCATATTCTTTCAACATCAAGAAAAAGACCAGATTAGATAAAAGAAAGATACAGAAATTGAAGCTTCCTAATTCCCCTATTCTTGGACAGCTGCAGAATGGTCATGACATCATATTCAATGGAAAAAAAATAAAGGCAAAGGACATCACCTATACAGAAGAGGGAAGAAAAGTAACATTCATACTGGATACAGAGATGAACCAAAATGCTGTAGAGATAGCGAAGGATTCTGATCTCATAATCGCAGAGTCTACTTTTGCCATTGAAGAAGAAGAAAGAGCGAAGGAATACAAGCACCTTACTGCAGGACAGGCAGCAAATATCGCAAAAAAAGCAAAAGCAAAGAGCCTTATTCTGACGCACATCTCTCAAAGATATGAGCACGCCCCGCAGATAATTGAAAAGCAGGCAAAAAAGATTTTCAAGAACACTAGGATAGCAAAAGACCTGGATACAATTGTAGTATGAGAGTAAATGCTTTTCCAAAAAATAAGCTTAAAACATTAAGATTAATTAAATTTTGTAAGAAGATAGTTCATATATGCAAGAAAACAGGATTAAGACCGATACTATATGGAAGTCTTGCATTGTTTGTTTATACAAAGAATAAAGGTCTGATAATTAACGATATAGACATTTTGGTTCCTGAGAAAAGTTTTGAGAAACTAATAAATATGCTTAAAAAAGAAAGAATGAAATATAAGTACTCCGAAAAGTGGCATACTTTGCAGATAATAAAGTCTGATCTGATCATAGAATGTGACTCTATAGAATTTTGGCAAGAAAAAACGCCTCAATTAAAAAAATTAGAGATACACGGTCTCAAAATAGATATTGTATCGAAAGAAAGTCTAGTTTCTATTTACAAAAAGGCACACAAAAAAAGTAAGGACAAACCAGAAGAAAACTTTCTAAAATACAAACTACTACAAGAAAATGAATGAAAAAGAGATATACTCTGCACTGAACAGGTTCCTGTCTATCATTAAAGATGAAAAATTGACATGGTACCTCGAAGGCTCCGTTAATCTTTTCGTCCAGGGTCTGCCTGTGGAGCCAAACGATATTGACATCACCACTACTCCTGAAAGTCTTGAGAGATTTAGGAGGATTCTCGGCATATTAGTCACAAAAGACTTTTACATTAAAGATAAAGGGGCATATCTCCTAAAAGCCAGTATAGAAGATATAGAGTTTGAGATTGCAGTTTATGAAGACCGGAAAAATACGAGTGTCAAGACAATTAAAAATGTAATATGGAAAGGACTTATCTTGCCAACACAACCCCTTCCTGTTGCTCTACGATTCTATAAACGCATACAAAGACACGATAAAGTCAAACTCATTCAAAATTTCCTAGATGAGAATACACTTTGAAGATATTTATCTCTTCAAACTAGTTGAAGCTGGAGAAATGAAGATTATAGTGTCTCCTCTAAGAAAAGTCAGTCCGATATTCTTCTTCAGAGTACCATTTTCCATCTCTTTTGCATTATCTAATACGACATTGATATGAATATCAAAAGCCATTAGGGTTCCGACGAATTGCTTTTCTCCCTTCAACTGTATCATTACTTCTTTTCCTTTCGAAGCATTCAAAAGGTCTAGAGGTCGTTCGATTCCATTCACCATAAATCCATGCAATCGTGAACGTATTTAAATCTATCGCATTACTCTGGAGAAATTAAAAACGCAATGCATCACTCATACTAACCTCGAGGATTCAGAGTTAAAACTCTAAGCATGTTTTTGATTCTCTGATCTCTAGCATTAAAAAAATATCACAAAAACGATGCGCCACCTCGGCTTAAAAGCCGAAGTTTGTTGCAGGCGCTCGTTTTTGGAGATGCTCGGGAACCACCACACCTTGAAAGGTGTGGTTTTCATCGGTTCCCGACATCACAAAACCCTTCGGGTTTTAACCTCGGCTTTTAAGCCGAGGCTTGCTTGAATTTTTGTTTTTCTTACATTTTAAATGTGCCATTTTAGATGAATTTAACTTTACAGCCCACTTTAGGGAAAGGTATATAAACCAACTTTTTTCCTTTGATATATGAATTATGGAAGAAAGATTTCAGGTGGAAAATATCACAAGCAAAGGAAAAAGAAACTCTATGAGAAAAGAAACCCTGAAAGGCAAGTCACTTTAGGCGACACAAAAACAAAGAAGCTCTATGTCAGGGGCGGGGCAAGAAAAGTCATATTGCTGAGGGCAAATGTAGCCAATATTTCTATAAAAGGAAAGACCAAGCATGCTGAGATAAAAAACGTAGAGGAGACCCCGCAGAATCGTTTCTTTGCCCGTCAAAACAGGCTCATGAAAGGAGCCATTATTGAAACTTCAATGGGAAAAGCAAGAATAACCAATCGCCCAAGTCAGGAAGGGTGTGTTAATGCTGTCCTATTGGAACAGAAATAGCCTCGAGAAAATATTTCTTAATAGAAAGATTTAAATAGTGTATCTGCAGTTTCCTTTTTAAATCTTTCCAAAATACCATTTATGAGCTATGTTAAGCGCTGCCCAGAGTGTGGAAGTGTCGACCTGACCTATGACGACCAGCGCGGCGAGATTATATGCAATGAATGTGGCCTTATCATCGAAGAGAAGATGGTCGATACCGGACAGGACCTAGGAGGCCAGTTTGACAAGGCTGACAAGAAAGGACGTGGCGGTGCCCCTATGTCTCTCCAGAAGTTCGACAAAGGGCTTACAACTAATGTAGGAGAGATTTCTGATATCTACAGGCTTGAGGCAGGTCAAACAAGAAAATTCTTAAGATTGAAGAAATGGCAGGAGAGAGTATCTACTTCTATTGAAAGAAATCTAAGGCTAGCCATGGCTGAACTAAGAAGAGTGGCAAGCTTCCTGAACCTTCCTTCTGTCGTTAGGGATGAAGCATCCAGGGTATACAATTTTGTCCTTCAAAGAGGACTTGTAAGAGGTAGAAGCATGGAGTCAGTAATAGCAGCCTGTATTTATGCCGCATGCCGTTCATATAACATCCCAAGAACTCTTGATGAGATTGCAGGAGCGTCTGATGTGGAGAGGAAAGAGATTGGAAGGACATATCGTTTCATTGTCAGAAAGCTAAAAATCAAAGTCACGCCAAGCTCACCAAAAGACTATATCTCAAGATTTTCATCTATTCTCCATCTCTCTCCAAAAACCCAGAATGAGGCATTAAAAATACTAAAGAAAGCAGACATTTCTGAACTTACATCTGGAAGAGGCCCTGCAGGAGTCGCCGCGGCAGCCCTTTATGTCGCCGCATTAATAAATGATGAGAAGAAGACGCAGAGAGAAGTCGCGGATGTAGCAGGCATTACAGAAGTGACTATAAGAAACAGATACAAAGAATTGATAGATCGCTTGGATCTCGAAGAGAAACTCAAGGCAAAAGTAGCTGCAGCAGTCGATAGAAGTTCAAGTAAATAGTTATATCTCATCTATTTTTGTTATCCCTCTTCTTGCAAGATAATCTCTCGCTTTTTTAAGCCCCGCATTTTGAATTTGTCTTATTCTTTCTCTTGTGACCTTAAATTTCGGTACTAAATCTTCGCAGGAATATTCTGAACCATTGAATCCAAATCTATATTCAAGGATAGTTCTTTCCCTTTCTCCAAGAGTTTTTAGGATCTGTCCTACTATTCTTACTTGATCATTATATATCGGGTCTCCTGCAGGGTTTTTCTGCTGAGGATCAACATACTCATCTCCTATAGTAAACCCCTCATCATCATATATTTGTTCTTCAAGTTGACTGATCTTATCAATGTCTCTTTTCTCTCTATGTGCTTTTATATTCACTTTCTCACAGGCTCTTTCCAATGCTCTTGCCGCATAAGTCCCAAATTTTGCTTCAGAGTTAGAAGGATTATATCTTTCTGCACACCTGACCAAACTATCTTCACATTTTTCCATAAGTTCCAACTTATCAAGTTTAGGATGGTTGAAATGATACTTACTGACTATATAACGGACTAGTGGAATGTTCATTTCCACAAAAAACGTGATAATCTCTAACCTCCTATCTTCATACCTCTTTACTCTCTCTGCTATAGAATCTCTTTTTCTCTCAGGTGAGAAGTTTAGTCTTTGTCTTAAGGATTCTATCTTAGCAGTCATTGCATCTCTTTCAAGAACAAGCTTTGACGCAAGCTCTCGAGATATTCCTGCTTTCATTGCTTCATTTTCCATTTCACTGAGTATACTATTACTTTAAAAACCTTTATATGTCATAGTCATAGTCAACATTCTTAAAGTAGGATAGTTTCCTAAGAGTAGTTGACCAACAAGACGTCAGGAATCAAAAATTCCTGAGCGCGCTCAAGGACGAAGTCCTTGACGAACCATAGGTTTCTTATGTATGCGGGGGTGCCAGAGCGGTCAAATGGACTGCGCTTAGGACGCAGTGGCTTAGTGCCTTCCTAGGTTCAAATCCTAGCCCCCGCATTCTCTCTTTTTGGCACATTAACTGGATAGAGAGAAATTTACACAGAAGAACTTAGATATGGCAAAGCAAATTAAGAGGTAATTTATTTCGCTTCGCAAATATGCTTAGTGCAGAACAAAAATTAGCTCAAATTGTACGCCTATTTTATATTCAAGTTGCTGCAAACAACTCCTCTTAATCGAAATGATTTACTTTAAACAAAGGTTATTTCTATGCTAACAAGCCGTTGATCAATAAGAAAAATATCCTATCAACTATATACCTTAAGGGCTTTGAGAGCCAGGAAGAATAGAAGGAGATACTTCTCAAGAAGGGGCATTTCCAGCTGTGATAATTTTGACATCTTGTCCAGTTGGTTGGTTAATAAGTGTTCCTCCATTAAGAGCATCATAAAGTGAGTCTCCGAGAGTTTTTTTATGGGAGTTAAAAATAGAAAGGAGGGGGAGACTGCTTATGCTATTCTTCACGACCCCTATCTCTCCAGAGACTCCTTCTCGATAAATCTTTCCTCCATTAAGATAAACTCCGCTGTCTTGGCCATCAACAAAGATAGGCAATTTCTTCCGAGGGTCGTAAGTGCTCTCACCTTTGAGAACAATAGATTTCGGTGCAGAAGTAGTTGTTGTTGAAGTAATTGTTCCTGAAGAAGAGGAAGAAGGCGAAGAAATTAGTTTATTGAATAATGAAAGATTAGAAAGACTAAAAATCAAAAGAGCACCTTTATCCTCATCCAAGGTCTTAACGGCTTCGAAAACTTTTTTTTCAAATTCACCATCCGGATTTTTTTGATTAATCCACTTCTCTCCAAAATACCATTCCCATTTCAAAGAGTAGCGGATATTAAATGTGGTTCGATTATGCTCAATGAGAAAATCATTGTTTCCTCCTCGATACTTCACACTCTCAGTTTCAACATATACTCCATCCTGTTCATGATCTCGGGCATATTTGAGCAAGAGAGAAAGGCCTGCGCTGAAATTCTTTTCTCCAAGGCTAGAAGAAAGTTCTTTGCTTACTTCGAAAAAATCTGAAGAGCCACTCTTCCATCCGTTAGAAGAGTAAGTAAAATCAATATTACGAGTAAAACCAGGAGTAACGACCGTAAAAGGAATGGAGTAAAATCCACTCTCAATAAGTTGATCAAAAGTTTTTAGCGTCGGAGAAGGCAAAGGCAGAGTGTTCGAGGAAGTAGAAGCAGAGCTCGATTTCGCAGTAGGGCTTGTACTTGGCGCAGGGATTGTCTTGCCGCCTCTTTGCGCCCGCATTCTGTAAGCTTCAGCTACAGCGCCATATGCCTGTGCCTTGAGCAATAAGACTTCTGCCTTATTAGGATTGTATATCAATTTTTCAAGTCTCGGTCCAAATTCAGTGTCCATCTGCAGCAATAGCTCTTCTGCTTTTCTCTTTACCTCAGCCACGTCTTTTCCATTTGATACATCGCTTTCAATATCTCCTATCTCTTTCCTCATTTTACTCAATAAAGTTGTAGCTTGGTCTTCTCTCAATATGCTCCCCTGTTCTTGAAGCACTTTTATCTGTTGCGCTTTTATCGCTTCCAATGCATCTTTTTTTGCACCTTTATTGTTTTCAGTTATCGCCCTGTCTACACTCTCTTGGTCAAGCCAGCACCTTACTCTCTGCTCTCCGCAACTGCCTACATCTACAAACCTGTTTGGATTTGTCGAATTTCCTGGATTGGCTGTAGAGCATATTCTTATAACTCCTCTCTTGTATATTTGTGGAGTCAATGCCTCTTCCCCCGCTGCCTGAGGATTGGTATTTGTCAATGCTGCACCTACTGCTCCAGATAAGCTTGCGCTCCCGCTTATGCATTCTTTTTCAGATGTCACTTGATTGTTCTTAATTTCTTCTTTCACAAATTCATCTCTTATTTGTTTGACTGCAAAGCTTGTCGATACCTGCTTGAACCCACATTCTTCCTGTCCGTTGACATCTACGCAAAGTTCCTTGTATCCTTCAGGAGCTGTGAAATCTTTCGTCTGTGTGGCATATTCCCCTCTTGATATATACCCTGCCGCGACAGGTAGGAACTGTGAAGAGTAATAGTAGCTTGTATCTGGAGGATTCCTTAGATATACTCTGTATTGCACTCCGCTGTCTTTC
>VGKP01000008.1 GCA_016866975.1 Candidatus Pacearchaeota archaeon | reverse complement strand
CTTAAAAGCCGAGGTTTGTTGCAGGCGCTCGTTTTTTGGATGCTCAAGGAACAACTCCAGCTTAAAAGCTGGAGTTTTAGTCAAGTTCCTTGACATAAATTAATCTCAAAATATGATTATCGCTCTTTGATTATAGAGCCTTACTTTTTCATCTCTGATGATTACAATAATAGGCCATTACTTGAAAAGATACTCTCAGATGCACATTCCAAAAATGCCAGGGTAGTCGCGCTAAGCAGTCAAAGTGAGGAAGATCTAATAACTCAAGGCCTGACTAGAGGAAGAGACTATCATTCTTATCTCTTTAAGCCCGTAAATGCAGAAGATATAATTCAGACACTAAAATTAGGTTAGCAACTGTTAGTTGAAAGGAAGGTTGATCCATAAGGCCTCAAGAATCTGCTGATTCTTGACGGTCATCAGGGATTATGAATCCCTGAGAGAACCTTGGTTCCCTTACACCGCAACCTTTTTAAGAGACCCTTTCTAGGTTGAATGATGACAGAATCAAAACCAGAATGGGTCAAGATGAAACCTGCAGAGATGGAGAAGCTTGTTGTTGACCTTTACAAACAAGGAAATACTCCTTCAAAAATAGGGATCATTCTACGTGACCAGCACGGCATTCCTAGGGCAAAGCTATTGGGAAAAAAGATAACTCATATACTCTCCGATGCAAAGATACAAGACAATTCAGATCAGACCAGAGTCCAGAATAAGATAAAGAATCTGGAAGAACATCAGAAGAAGCACAAGCATGACTATACTGCTAAGAAATCTCTTACAAAGAATCTTTGGTTAGTTAAACCGTCTGAATAAGAGATTAAAAAGAGGTCTTATGAAAGAAAGATTACAAGAAGCAATTACTCTGATAGAATCTGTAAGCAAAAAGAAGCCAATAATTGTCATAAGTCACTATGATACAGACGGCATAACATCCGCGGCAATCTTTTCAAGAGCCATGCAAAGATGGAACAAGAAATTCTCACTTCAGATAGTGAAAGGTCTTGAAGAGCCATTTATTAAGTCGCTTCCAGATAACCATCTTCTTATTTTTCTTGACCTTGCATCTGGCAGCTTGGACTATCTGAAAGAAAAAAACACGGAAGTAGTTATTTTTGACCATCACGAGATTATCCAGCAAATCCCATCAAACGTCCTCATGGTTAATCCTCTTCTTGAAAACCATGAAATGTTGTCAGGGGCAGGCATATGTTATCTTTTCGCAAAAACATTGTCTGAGTATAATAAAGACCTTGCCCATCTTGCAGTTATTGGCATGGTCGGGGATACACTGGAAAAAAACTTGGGAAAAGTTTATGATGAGATTTTGAAGGATGCAGACACGACCATAAAAAAGGGGCTTCTCCTTTACCCTTCATCTCGGCCCCTTGACAGGGCGCTGGAATATTCTTCAAATCCATTTATACCTGGTGTGACTGGTTCTTACAAGGGAGCAAGCGAAATACTTCGAGATGCAAAAATACCCAGAATTGAAGGCAGGTACAAGGCTCTCTATGAGTTGACAGAAGAAGAGATGAGCAACTTGATTACTGCAATAATGCTTAGAGGAGTGGACGAAAAAGCGCTTCATACTCTAATAGGAAATTTATATCTTATCAAATTGTTCAACAAACAAGAAGATGCTAGAGAGTTTTCGGCCTTGATTAACGCCTGCAGTAGGATGGATTTTCCGCATATCTCTCTAGGATTTTGCCTTGGAAATAGAAGATGTAGGGAAGAGGCAGAGAAGATATACCACGAATATAAGCAACATCTAATAGCGGCCTTGAAGTACGTCTCAGAATCAGAGAAGATCTCTGGGAAAGATTATACGATAATAAATGCAAGAAATAATATTAAAGACACTATAATTGGGACAGTTGCATCTATTATTTCAAGATCTCCAACTTACAATGAAGGTACAATCATAGTAGCTCTTGCATACAACGAAAATAAGATAAAGGTTTCAGCCAGGATGGTAGGCAGGGAAGGAAGGAATGTCCGCGATGTCCTGCATAAGGCAGTTGTAGAGATAGGTGGAGAGGTAGGAGGTCACCCTAATGCTGCGGGGTGTTTGATTGCAAAAGAACAAGAAGATAAGTTCATTGAAAGTCTTAAGAGTATTCTCGAACCAAGGTTGTCCGCATCCTCCAGCTAAAAGTTTAAAAGACACCAAAGATATGCTTTTTGATGGAAAGCAAGTTCCTTAGGGTAGGATGCCCAAGATGCAAGCAGAAACAGGTTGTGTTCGGCAAGGCGTCATCTAAGATAAAATGCGTTAAATGTAACTATCTTCTTATGAAAACTAGTGGAGGAAAAGGAAAGATGCGCGCCTTCATTAAGGAGATATTATGGAATTAAAAATTGACGACTTGGTGATGTGCACTGTCAAGAGCATAGAAGGAACGACTGTTTTTGTCAATATAGAAGAGGATGGGCAAGGTTCAATATCCATGTCTGAAGTTGCGGCTGGAAGAATAAGGAATTTGAGAGAGCACGTTTCTGTGAACAAGAAAATAGTCTGCAAAGTCCTGAATATAACAAATGATGATGTACAACTTAGCTTAAGGAGGGTTACTGCAAAAGAGAAAGAAGAGATACTTGAGAGATATCAAAAAGAAAAGACTGCCCTAAGCCAGTTGAAGACAGTCTCGAAGGATCCTGATAAGATAATATCTAAGATAAAGGAGAAAGACAGATTATGGAGTTTCTTTGACAAGGCAAGAGAAGATCAATCAATCTTGGATAAAGTGATGAGCAAGGAAGAGGCGCAGAGTCTTGCAAAAATATTATCTGAGAAGAAAGAGACTGAGAAGAAAGCTAAAAGAGTGATAATCCTTAGAAGCACTTCATCTTCAGGAGTTGAGGAGATTAAAAAAGCTCTTGATATAAAAGGCGTAGAAATTTCTTACCTTGGGTCTTCTCAGTTTGCCATCATAAGCAAAGCAAAAGATTTCAAAGAAGCGAATTCCAAGGTTAGTTCTGCCATAGAAGAGATAGAAAAAAAGGCCAAGGAAAAAAAATTGTTCTTTGAGGCGAAGGAAAAATGAGTGTTGAGATAGGCATTATTTATAGAACAGGTTGGGCAGTATTCACTAGGAAGCCTGGCAGGGAAGACAAAGGTCTGAAGAGCACTCCTAAAGAATTCTATAGGATTTATGAAGTGGAAGATTCTATGGCTGATGAAGTTACACGAGTCTTGCGCGCAAGGGCTGTGCACCTTACAGATCAGAGGATAATGCCTTCAAATAAAAACTATCGTAGCGTATTTCCAGATCTTTCAGACCTCTTAATTTTAAAATGAAACTTAGAAAATGCGATAATCACGATAAGAAAGTCTATACTCTTAAACAGAAATGTCCATCTTGCAATGGCCTTTCAGAAAAAGCACATTACAAGTATATCCGGCTCCCAGACGCTCCAAAGACAAAATAGATAAATAGATTGTTCAGCACATATAATGATTTAATGTCTATTTTCTTCCAAAAGTTATGAATCAGACTCAAGAAACCATTAAGAGATTTAACGATGCCCGTGATTGGAGTGACCCTGGATGTATAAAGGATCTCCTTCTTAACATGAATGAGGAGATAGGGGAATTTTGGAATATTATTAAGTGGGTAGATGTTTCGACACAACAAAAGCTAATCCAAAAAGAGCATCCTGAAGTCGAGAATTTTATTGGAGACATGTTATATTTGATTCTCAAGATCTCTTATCTTTGCAACGTCGACTCGCAGAAAGCAATAGATGAAGTTATGGCTGAATATGAGGGGCGGTTTCCTGTAGATAAGACAAAGGGCAATCATGCCAATCTCCTTGCAGGGGGAATAGACTTAAAACTTAAGGAATAAAGTTCTCTGGGCCCCTTTCCCTAAAGATTCTTTGACAACTTCCATGTCTTTCTCCCATAAAGGGATGAGTTTTCTGTTATATATTATGGCCGCAGGGTGAAATAAAGGTATTAATTTGAACTTTATTCCATCAAATTCCACCTCTTTCAATCTTCCATGTACTTGAGTGATTCCTGGTTGCATATCCATTGCATCTGGCTTTAATCCGGCAAGAAAGAATTTAGTGGCATAGTTGCCTAGAGAACATACCACTTTGGGCCTGATTATCTTTATCTGCTCAATCAAAAAGGGCGTATGTGTCTTTATTTCATCAGGACTAGGAACCCTGTTTTCAGGCGGCCTATATTTCAGGATATTTGCGACATACACTTCCTGCAATGATAGTCCAACAGCTGCAAGCAATTTATCTAAATTCTTTCCCGCGGCACCCACGAAAGGCATCCCTTGCAAATCTTCGTTCCTTCCTGGAGCCTCTCCAATAAAAAGTATGGGTGCATCAGGACTTCCCTTTCCCATCACTACATTCGTCGCACCTTCATGCAAAGGCAGATTTGCTTCAATAACTCTTTTTTTTAGCTCATCTAAAAGGCTATCTTTCTCAATCATTTATTTCAATCAGATACTACTTATTAAAATGTTTTTATGGATCAAAAAAACGATGCGTACCATGCCCTAAAGGGCAAGGTATGTTACATGAATATTGTAGGCAGTTATCTATTAGTGGACTTCACAAAAAAATCAATCTATTCTACAAAATCATCTTTACTTATATTTTTAAATAGTAATTGCTCTTTGACAGGATGAAGATAAATATTTCTGATAATTTGGATTCTTTGGCTAAAACGTTTAGGGATAACTCTCCATTTCCTCACATCGTGATCAATGATCTCCTTGCAGAGCGAGACGCGCAAAATATAAGAAAATCCATAATGAAAGAGAAATTTGAGAAGAAACACAGCGACCTTTTCTCTCTTTCTCAGACAAATGATCTCTCAACTACAAAAGACCTTGCACTTAAAGAACTATATCTGCTCTTCTCAAGCAAAGATTTCATCAGGCAGATATCCAAAATAACTGGAGTTTCTCTTAAAGGAAAGATAGACATGGCCGGTTCTCTCTACGAAGACACTGATTTCTTGCTCTGCCAAGATGACAGATTGGAAAAAAGAAGTATAGCATATATCTATTACCTTTCATCAAGATTCACGGAACAAGATGGGGGCGCGTTGGCATTATTATCGGATAAAGAAGGAAAGCCAGGAGAGATAGTTAGAAGATACATTCCAGTATGGAACTCTATGATTCTCTTTAAGGTCTCTTCTCAAAGCTGGCATGAAGTAGAAGAAGTCCTTTCCGCAAAGAAAAGATATGCCATAGGAGGATGGTTCTATTGATGGAAGATATAAACCCTCTCTACCTTAAGAAAGATATAATAGATCAGATAAAAAATAGTTATATTGAGTCAGACCCGCATATAATCAATCTTCCCAACTTTCTTTCCATCAATTCTTACGAATCTTTGTTGAATAATTTAGACAGAATGACTCCTGCCCATAAGAAGATCGCTGACCGTTTTTCTTATTCTGAACACGACATAGATATCAATTTATTGAAAGACAAAGCGTTTCTCTCTTGGATTTCTGAGATTACTAGAAAGAAAGCGAAGAATGTGAATTATAGATGTCTAAGATTTGGCCATAAAGACTACACTCTTCTGCACGACTCGGAAGCTATAGGAGATAGACTGGAATTCTTTATATTGATAATGAAAAGATGGGATACTAAATGGGGTGGCCACACAGTGTATGTTGCACATGACCAGCAGCCAATTCTTTTTCCTCTCGAAGGAAATAGTTTTAATCTTATTCAAAAAACTAAAAATCGTCATAAGTTCATACAATATATTAATCACCATTCTGGAAAAGAAAATCTATATATCATAGAAGGATTCATTGAATAGTACGTTCCCACGAGGAATTGAACACCTGAGTGAATGCGTTCAAAGCACGATGCGCCATCACGCCCTAAACCTCAAGGATTTAAATCCTCGATAACAGTCAGGAATCTTAGATTCCCGATGAGGTGTGGTTTGCGTCAAGTTCCTTGACCTCACGAAGGTTGCCACGGAACGAAGTTCTGTGAGCACTTTCAATTCATACGCTCCCACGAGGAATTGAACCTCGCCCTCAACCTCCGCAAGGTTGCATTCTATCCGATAAACTATGGGAGCTCAAAGAGATAAGGGGGGAGTATTTTAAAGGTTTGCCTGTCAAGGACAATATGTATAAGTTATATGTCAGATTCTTTGACACTGAGAAACCCACTTTGCACACGCTCTGCAGCTTTAGCCCAGAGCTTTTCAGATATGTTTCAGATGTACTCAATAATCTTATGAAGCGAGATTCTTAAAGTTTGAAAAATAGTTAAAGAATAATCTTTTGTATTTCTTTAATTTGCTCAAAATCTTTATCCTTAGTCACTAATACTGCATTAGTTTCCATGACTTGCGCCGCAATAAATAGATCTGGAATAGGCAACGCATATTTTTGTTTTAATAAGACTAGATGATTCGCCGTAGCAGAACTAGTCTGAAGGATTTCAAAGAGCGAAATGAATTGCTGAGACCGTAGTTTATTTTTATCAGACTTTTTAACAATCCCTTCTAAAAATTCAAAATAAGTATAGAAGCTGATTTGAGGCGGAAATGGATGAATCTTTCTTAAATCCTCAATTTGCATTTCAATGGCTTTATTTTTTCTCTCTAGTTCTATAATGATGGACGTATCAAGAACGAGACGCATTTCTCACCCAATTTTCTTTTCTGAGTTTTCTTGAGACTGTATGCATCTCTTCAGCTTCTTCATCAGATAATATTTTCTCGCCGTGAAGTATTTTATCCCAGACGTCATTAGCATATTTCTCGTATTCTTTAATCATTGTAGTAAGCAATACTCCCATGGTTACACGTTTAGCTGCTGCTAAAGCCTTGAATTTTCTCCATGTCTCGTCATCAATTCCTTTAATGCTCTTAACTTCATCCATCAAGTATTACAGTAATACTAGTATATAAGTTTTACTCTTAGAAATGCCTGTCTAGTTCTTTTGTATATGCGTGAAGTTCTTGGTTGTCAAACCATAGTTTTATCTCTCTTTGGGCATTAACTGCGCTATCAGAGGCGTGTATCAGATTGCGCATTACCCTCTTCTTTGTATCTGCAAGAGCGTAAGATTCAACTATTGCAAAATCGCCGCGTATTGTTCCGGGGGCAGACTGTCTTGGCTCTGTGCTTCCAACCATCTTCCTTACGATTTCCGCTGCATGAGGCCCTTCAAGCACAATCGCAACAACAGGCCCTTCTCGCAGGAATTTCATGTTCCAATCCTGGATTGTATTCGCAAGTTCATTAGGCGTCTTATAAGGCATCTTCTTTCCTTCTTTTTCATATCCTGCTTTTGTCTTTTCAAAAAGCTGGTTCGCCCAGATTTCATCGATTGCATAATGTTTTTTTGCCAGATCTTCAGAGGCCCAGACCATCTTAATCCCTTTTATCTTAAACCCTGCATCCTCAAATCTTGTAAGTACCTTCCCTATCAGGCCCCTCTGCACGCTATCGTGCTTCAATAATACAAGAGTCTGTTCTACTACCATGAAACTCTTTGGATAAGTGCCGTTTTAAACATTGTGTTCATAGAAAAGAAAAAACTCTGTAACAACAATGCTTTTGAAGGAGGAAAAAGTACAAACACAATGGACGACTCTCATTGGGAATACAACGTACAACTCGACCCCACAAGCCTTGCAGGAAATTGCTCCAAAGAAGAAATTAAAAGGGAGCTTGCACGTGTTAGGAAAGTCTTTGACGGATTGCCTGTGCAGGGTTATTTTGACGGCACTCCTGCAACGTATGCTCTCCGCGTCAAGCCATCTCATGCAGGCCCGTATCTCTACATGGAAATAGAATTGCGTGGTGACTGGAAACGGTATGTAAGACCCGAACATCAAAAAGGGTATTCAAGATGGAAAAGAGAGGGTGAGAAAAAATATCACATCGACTCTGATTTACTCATGACGCGCACTCTTGTAAATCTTTTCCCGCATCACAAGCTTGCAATCGTCAACAATTCTGATGGGTTTGAAAAAGATCTTCCTCGAGGAAGTGCAGAGTTAGTAAAGCTCGGTTATCAAGTCATCTCACCACGGAGAGAATACGATGAACAAGGCTGGACAACCGAAGCGCAAACAGAATTGCTTCTTCATCTCCGCAGCCCAGAAACACTTTGCAAAGCATTCGACGCTCGCGCCACGCAAATTCTCCAAAGCATACAAGAGCGCTTGCCTGAAATAGAGACCTTCACATTTGCAACCTACTCTCCATGGAGAGTTATCAAAGGAACAGGATGGCAAAGAGATAACTACAAGACAAGATCAGAAAAAAAAGAAGAGCACGTTAATCCTGTGAAAAGTTTGGAAGAAATTCCAGCAACATGGATTCCGCAAGTCCTCGAACAGCGATGCAAGAATCTTCCGCTTAATCACGCGCTCGGCCTGACCTCGAAAGTACAAACATCTTCAGGAGTCTACCATCTTCCCATGATCGACTTCGCCGCAGGAAATCATGATGTGAAATTCGCGCTTGAGAAACTCCACATGCCAGGCATCGTCGTGAATTCAGGAAACGCAGGGCATTTCTACGGATTCCACCTCTTAGAAGAAGATGAATGGAGAAAATTCATGGAAGAAATCAAGCAACACGACTGGGTCTGCAGGAACTGGCCCGCCCTTCAAAGAGAGCAAGGCTATTCTTTGCTGCGCCTTACTCCCTGCCGCTACCGCCTCTCGCAGCCATGTGGTACACGAAAAGTCTCACCTCCCTGGACGCGGGAAAGAACAACAAGTGAAGAAAAATCCCCAGCAGAAATACTTGCTGCTGCATAATGAAAAAGAGAGTTCTCTAAGCGCTCTGCCAAAATCCCATGATATTGCCCTCAGTATCTTCAAAATATGCTGCCCATCCCATGTCTCCCACTTTCAGTTTTGCCTCACCCTTCGCATCACGCTGTATCTTTCCGCCCGCGCCCTCAATCTTTTTGAAGGTGTCATCCAGATTTTCAACAGAAATCGTAATAACTGGAGACTTTACAGGACTCGAACGCTTGAACATGCCTCCATTAATAAAACCTTGTTCTTGCGGCATCATCTTCTCATCTACAGGGCCAGTGCGCATAATCGTATACTTCATTTCAGGAATCGACTGGATCTGCCATCCAAAACAAGATTGATAAAACTTTTGCGCGCGCTCAACATCATCCGAAGGAATTTCAAAATGTACAACTTTATCCATCACACAAAATGGTTTTGAGCTCTTTTATATCTTGCCCATATCAAGAGCCTAGAAAAATACCTTTCTTTTTCTTCTCAATTCTACTCTTTTTCTTCTTCGTCCTTTACGCCTGCTTTTGTGACAAAAAACACTGTCTCATTATCTGGCAAGTTGGGTGAGTCAATCAGTTTAGCGACTCTGCTTCCTTGTTTTCCTCTCCTAAGGTACATCCTGTATGTAGAATTGTGAACAATGAATCCATTTGCAACGTAATTTTCCATATTTGGAACAGAGAAATCATATAACACTTTACCACTATTGTCTTCTATTTTTATCTTCCTTATCTTCTCAAACCTTATTTCCCCCTGCAGGATTTTGCCTATAAACTCAATCTTCTGTTTTATCTGTCTATCCGTTATAGTTGAATTCATCAATGCCTTGAATGCAATTTCTAGCTCTTTCCTGCTGACCCAGAGGTAATTTTCAGATCTGTATTTGATAACGGAGAAAGGCTTCAAACCACACGCCCTCATTAAAGCAGACAACTCGTCTCTTTTTACAGGAGTCATCTCGTAAGTATATTTCCTTTCAAGTTCCTTGACTTTATCCAAAAAAATCTTTTGCTTGTCAGAAGCAGTAAATCCTATCTGCATATATCCTAATATATCCTTATCTATTATCCTCAATACGCCAATTTTTTTTCTTCCAATGTCAAATTTGACGGTGCTTCTTATCCCTGCTCTTAATAAGAAAAGCTGCAGGTATTTCAATACCATTGATTTCTTTTGGGATACAGAGATGTATGCTCTTTTTTTATTTGCATGTCCTTCTGCATCTACAAACCCTCTGATGAAGGCAATAACGCTTTCTTTCTTTGATTTTCCTATATACTCGTATATTTTGGGAAGCATCAAGGAGAATAGATCGCTTATTTCTCTTGAGTTAATGTTTAAGCTATAGCAGTTCTTTCCGCTTAATTTTGTGATGCTGCCTGCTACATTAAAAATCTTAGAAAACAATTTACTGTAATGCTCCAAGACCTCGTATCGTGCATCTCTAAATCTTATCCCTCTTTTCTCCAGGTTCCCATCCCCAATGAAATATCCGAATATCTGAGCAAGACCGGGAGTAACAAATTCTGGCATCTTCAGGTCTCTGTGCTTATAAGTTGTTACAGGAACAATCTCAAGGACTTGATTTCCTCCGTATGACTGCAAACCATCCAGTACTTCCATTGAGGTAGGCCATTCTTGGTTTAATACTCTCCTTAATTGACGGGGAGTTATCCCTATGTTTTTGCATATTTCCTTCCTGCTTATCCGGTCTTGCCGCATATTTTCCTTGAGCACATTAGAACTTTTCTCGTTCAATTTACCTATTCTCCTAACCTTGAACTCGGGGACCCTGATATCTTCCCCAAGAATATTAATCTCAGATGCCTGAGCAATAAAATCACCTTCAATAAGGTCTTTTGCTTCTTTTTCAACTACTTCAAAATTATTGATGCTGAAAAATCTATGCAATGGAGAGCAAGTTATTTGCCCATTGGTAATTATAGTATAAAGGCTTTTAACATCTTTATTGATAAAGACCTGACCTGAAATGGCGGGATTTAAGCTCATTTCCCTAAATGAAGAAGACATGACTCTTCCAGGGCCCATCTTATTTATCTCCAATATGCTCCCATCCGCTAATTGTATTAGGCTGTCTTCAGTAAGGCAGGCATGTCCGATGATATTGCCCCCAACTGGTGTCGTAGGATCGCCAAACATCATTCCAGGATTCGCCATGACTTGATTTGTCAGATATACTGCAAGATTGTGCTGTTCAGCCATTTTCATCAAATTATGGAGATAGCGATTGAGCTTCTGCTGTCTGTCAGCTAACTGCCCTCTTCCCGCAAACTCCGCCCTGAAATGTGCAGTAAGAGAGTCTATTATAATAAGCCTTATTGGCTCTCCTTCCTTGATAAGCTCCGAGACTCTATCCATTAAAAGGATTTGATGGTCAGAATTGAAAGCTCGTGCAACAAGTATATTCTTGAGTACTTTCTCAGGGTTTGCCCCCATCCCTTCCGCAATCTGCCTTATTCTTTCAGGTCTGAAAGTGCCTTCAGTGTCTATAAACACAGCCTTCCCATTTGCACCGCCATGTTCTTTCGGCAATTGTGCACGTACCGCAAGCGTAAAGCCCAATTGGCTCTTTCCGCTGCCAAATGCGCCATACGCCTCGGTCAATGCTTTAGTTTCTATTCCTCTTCCTCCCAGAAGTGCATCAAGGTTTTTGCTCCCCGTGCCTATAGTGAAAATGTCATCTCTCTTCTTTGCAAACTCCACTCCATCAGTAAATCCAAGTTTCATTAAACTGCGTGCAGATTGAATTGCCTTTCGAGCAACTGCTTCTCCAATTCCTGCTAGCTCGGATAATGCTGGAGGCGACATCACTGCTAGACCCATCAAATCATATACTCCGGCAGCTTCAAGTTTCGCCGCGATGCCGGGTCCAATACCTGGTATGTCGGTCAGTTTAGCTTCCTCTTCTTTTGCTTCCCCTTTTTCTTTCTTAGAACTCTTTTCTTCGTCGGTCTTCGCCATTAGCTCAAAAAATCCCGCGTGATATATAAAGATGATGGTGCTGAAAAGTAGAATGTATAATGATACAATTAAATGATTAAGAATTTTAGTACTAACACTGCGCATCCGACTAAGAGGCATATAAATACTACTTTCTCGACTTTGCCTCCAGTCTTAAAAAATCCCTTTAATTCTTTTTTTGTTGGCCACCAAGGCCTTATTCCTTCATTTGTCATTGCATCTCCAAAAAGATGGCTAGCGTATCCAAGAAAAAATGGAAAAGCTATGACTGGAAAAGTGAATGATATGAGCAATGCTGCTAATAAGCATAATGTGAAGCTATGGAAAACACCTCGATGTTTGATGCACCACTGCAATGGCCTCCATATCCAATGTTTTCCCAATTTAGAATGCATGCAGTCAATGTCAGGCAGCATGCTGCTCAATAGCAGCACAGGGATAAAAAATATCTTATCTTGCATGTAAGGGAAGAAAATTAGCCCTAAGAATAAAGCAAATACGAGATGAGTACGATACATCATTTTCTTTTTCCCCTAAAGACTGCTATTCTGCGCTCTTTCCAGAACTCATATAAAGGCCCAATATATGCGCCTGCGAGAAAATACCCTATATATTCCGCGATGGGTATTCCTAAAAACAATGTAGAGAACCAATAGTCTGGCAGATACCACAGTTCACGTATGAATCCTGGCGTGAATATTTCCAAGACAAAATATAATATTGATCCTATAACAAGCATCAAAGCTCCACTGAACAAAGAATCAAGTATTAGGTCTTTCCTATGTATCCATATTGTAGAGATTCCAAATACAAATGCTATGATGCAGGAATAGAAAGAATGCACTCCAAGTAAATAGAAACTGCCAAAGAATAATGCTCCAAATAATGCCAGATGTAATATGAAGTGATAATTTTCAAATTTGGCTCTTTTTTCAGATATTTTCCTGGGTCTTAGTTTTTTCTTGAATACTTCTTCATATATTGAGGCTGCAACTCCTCCTATGAAAAAACCTATAAGAAAATCCTCCAGCCCTATTTTTGTGCCTGTTATTGTAAGAGGTTGCCACCAGTCCTGTATATGCGCTGTCTCTCCAATCGGACCTGCAAAGCCAAAAAGCACACTCATAAAAGTCATCTCGCTACGTATATCTCTTCTCCAGAAATAAAGAATCATCCACAAAGCAGCAAAAAGCAAGACAAATATCAGATAAGTATACTCATACCCCATCGCAATATTAATTAGTGTGTTTTTATAAATATTTTTAAGCCTTAGCTTCAAGTTCCTTGATAAGCGTTTGAGGATCAACTTCTTCCACACCTTGGATTGTGAAATCTATTGTATTGTACAATGAATTACTCTTGACAGTCCCAGAAAATACCTTCTCCTCTCCAAGGAGATGCTTCTTATATTCAGCAAATTTTTCAAGAGAAAATACAGTTTCATCATCTATCCCGAGAGACTTAATCTGCTCGCTGAAAAGAACTGCCCTCATCGTTTCTGTCCCATCATCTAATACTATACTCAACAAAGCTCTTCTTTGCGGGGTGACTTTCCCATGAACGGCGCACTCTTCTTCAACAACTTTCTTACCGCATTCGGGGCAGACTTCAAAATATCTTGGATCAAAGACTTGTACTACTACTGCTCTGGTCTTGAGGCTCTGTCCAGGTCTCGCATCTTTAAGGCTTTTGACCAGAATATTCCTCTCAACTTTTACTTGCGCTATTTGTTCCTTGCTTATCTTTATGTCTCCAAAAGATGAAAGATGCAACTCACCATTTCTGACGCTTCCATGAGATATCTCTATTACCTCTCCTTCCTGGACCTTACCTTGCTCGACCAATGAGATGTGATTAACATCCCACAAGACTATCCTTACGCTTCCTCCTTCATCAGCAATCATAAAGCTGGCTACCTTGCCTTCTCTCCCTGCCTTAGTATATGTCCTTACAGGAAATACCTGGAAAACCTTGCCCAAAACATTTGCTCTTTTCATACCTTCGACAAGCTCAGATATCTTTATTCTTTCTTTATCAAAGTTTATCCCTAGTTCAGAAGCGACAATCTGGCACGCGCCTTCCTTAGAAACAAGACCTGAAAGTTTAGCTCTTTTGGCCTCTACCTTCCTTTCTATTTCTTCAACTGGTAGTCCAGAAGCCGTTGCAACTCTTTCCACCAATTTTGAGTATCCATCCATAATGCACTCAGAGTTTTACGCTTTAAAAGAATTGTGGAAATATATTGCTCAAAAAGCTATCAGAGAAAAGAACAATTGCAACCTCAATCCTTAAATACTCTTTCTCTGTGATTGCAGCATGTTTTTCCATAACAGCCGCTTCGAATACCTCCAAGCACAAAGAGCAAAACTCGATGAGATACTGCTTGCAAATATTCCAGAAGTAGGCATCATCACCAAAGTCCTCTTCACAAACGAGCCAAGAAATATTGCTAAAATCATGTCCTATTCAATAACGCGTGAAGTCGATACGTTAGAAGTCACCATTGAAGGTATCAAGGGAGATCGACATCACGGTGGTGTTGCTTCCTCTACAGGCAGAGAACGCGCACTCTACCATAAAGGCACACAGATCCTGCAGCAACGGCAAATCTTTGCAGTTTCTCCTTACGATTGCCAGGTACTTTCGGAAAAAATGGGAGTTGAAATAACACCTGAACTTCTAGGTGCGAACCTTCTCATCGAACACCAAGATAGAAAAACAAACTATTCTCTCTCGCTGCTGTCTCGCGGCACCTATCTTTGCATTTCACCCGAAGCATTAGTCGAGCTTCCACGCCCACCTCTCGCAACTCTTATCCACCATGTCGAGCAGCAAGGCTGTGGAGTCACAGGAGCAGCCATAGCAGCCCATTACAATAATCCTTTGCTAATCGCAAAATTCACGGAACATTCCAAATCAAACCGAGGAATAGCATGTCGCATCGAGTACCCTGTGCAATCTCCAGCCTTTCTCAGAAAAGGCCAAAAAGTATTCTTCAAATATCCTACAGGCGTTTCATCATAAAAATTTTTACAAACATTCTCCTCGGCGTGATAACTAGAGTTTCCGAAAATCCTTTTTAAATAAATCTAAAAATAGTTGTAGAAGCATAGCCTCCCTTTACAGGGAGGCTCGACATTATGCTTCCGATTATAAAAGAGGTAAAGAGTATATTAGCGTTTGCTAGGAAGGCGTTTACGAAAGGCAGCTTTAGATGCATCGTTCAGTATGTCAATGGCCTGATCTCACTAGCGGATAAGACTGTAAAGAAAATTTCAGAGGCTTCCTCTGAAATAAGGCATCAATCTGAACTGAATTATGCCATCACAGAAGCAAAATGTGAACAAGAAATGCTTACAAAGAGATACTTGGAGAAAGCAAGGTATCTCTTCAAGAATACTCCAGTTTATCTGATTATAGACGATACATTAGTTGAAAGGAATGGAGATACCGTGCAAGAAGCACAGTATCATCATGACCATAATTCTGGAAAGCAAATTAAAGGACATCAGTTCTTTACTGCTCTGCTTTGGACTCCATTATTACAATTACCAATTTTCCCAGAGCTATATTCAAAAAATACTGACTCGAAGATTGAGATGGCTCAATCTTTGATTGATAGATTATCGTCGTTAAAAATCAAGATTCACACGATTTTATTTGACTCTTGGTATTCAGACCATGAACTTATTAAAAAATGCCTCAAAATGAAGACAAGAGTTGTTTGTTCTATAATGACAAACAGGAAGATAAAGTTGCACAAGAAAAGGAGATGGCAATCCTTATCTTTTATTTCTGAGAGAATCCACTCTCAGAAATTGAACGAAACAGTTGTTAAAGGCAACACTTATCAGACGTGGTCTTCAATTGTTATACTGAACAATCTACCGTCGGTAAAGATGATCATATCAGAACAGACAAACAAAGATGATGAGCTTGTTGGCAAAGCTCATCTTATTTCAACTAACATTGACAATGATGCCGCTGAGATAATAAGCGCATATAAACTGCGATGGAAAATAGAAACGTACCATCGAGACATAAAACAAAACCTTGGCTTTGCTACGGTTTTCTTCGCAAGAAGAGAAGGGATTGTTCGACATTCAATCCTTGCTACCATGGCCTATGCAGTGCTGAGCCTTTTTATGTCAAGGAACTTGACTAAAACTCCAGCTTTTAAGCTGGAGTTGTTCCTTGAGCATCCAAAGCACGAGTGCCTGCAACAAACCACATTCTTCAGAGTGTGGTGGCACATCGTGCTTTTGATGTATCGGTCTGGAAAGTCTATGACTATCGGAGAATGCTGTGCTTATCTCAAAGAGAAATCTACAATCTCTCTTGTCAGAGAGATTGTTGTGATAGAAAATAAACCTGATAGACTAGAGAGGTTTGAGGAGGTATTTATAAGCTAAAGTCGGAAACTCTAGGTGATAAATAAGCTTTAAATACACCCTCAGCCTAATGAAAGCACATCATAACAGTGAAAGGAGGTATTATGGCTAACGTACAAAAAACCTTTGCTTTGGTATTGGGTATAGTTCTCCTAATCATAGGACTCTGGGGATTCTTCCTTCCTGCTCAGAAAGGAGCTATTCTAGATCTCTTTGGAGTCAACCTCTTCCAAAGCATCCTTCACGTGATCGCAGGTCTCTTTGGTATTTGGGTAGGGATCAAGGGTGAAGGTAAGGGATACAACCTTTCAATCGGTTGGATCGGAATTGTTCTCGGCGTTCTCGGATTCATTCCAGGCGTTGACAAAATGTTGATGGATCTTCTTAATATCAACCAGAGCATCACCGTTCTTCACTTAGTGATCGGTATCGTCTCCCTTCTTGTGGCTTACGCTGTTAAGGAATAAGCCTGCAAGACAATAATTTATTTATTTTTTTATGAAAATTGAGAGAACCCTATATGTCATCGGAAGTGTTTTGTTGTTTATAGGGCTTATTTGGCTCTTTTTGCCCCATGTATATCACAATCAGGCCCTTGGTTCTAGTGATGAATCTCATTATATGCATATACTGGAAGGAGTGATAGTGGTTTTTTTAGGGTTGATAACATTGATTGCTAGTACTCGGAAGAAAGTTTCGGGCAAGAAAAGATAGACTTAAATAGCCTCTTTATCAAAAAAGAGTATGCCAGCAACAGTCGTAATCATTGTTAAGCTCATGCCAGAGTCTCTAGAAGTCAGCCTCGAAGAAGTAAAGAAAAAAGCTCAAGACTTGCTCGTTCCTGAAGGTGCAAAGAACCTCTCATTTGAAGAAGTCCCAATTGCCTTTGGCTTAAAAGCGCTCAAAGTGAAAATGGACATGCCTGAAGAGAAAGGCACGGATCTTGTGGAAAACAGGCTTGCAACAATCCCAGGCATTTCTTCAGTCACAATAGAAGATTATCGCAGGGCATTCGGATAATTTCTGCTCTTTGTTCCTACTTTGCACAGATGATGTATATTTTTAAGATAGAATAGACAATAAATCAAATGAAAGGATTTTTAGCTTTTGATGATCTGACAGCCTACAGCCTAATTTTAATGTGCAGTACCATAAGAAATGATCCTAGAGAATACAGACTCATAAAAAAGACGATTCAGAGTCTAGAATATCATTATAACCGGTTCAAGAGGATTATCTCTGATAGGCATGACCTACCGAAAAATAGATACGGTAAAAGCTTTACTGATGCTATCATGAATTTCTACAGCGTTCCAAAGAATGCATTGACAAACATGTCTCCAAAAGAGACAACCTATCAGGCATCTATAGGCCTTGAAATGATAATTTCAGAGCTCCATGAAGCAGAAGAAGAGAGAAAGAAAAATACAATTCAAGAAGAAAGGGCAGCGACTTTGATAGAATTTTTCAGGATACTATCAGAAAAAATTATGTCAAGAGAAATACATTCTCAAAATTCTTAAAGTTTATACCTTTCGTAAGAAGTTTTGCCTCAAACTAAAAAGCAGTTCCCAAAATAATACTATATGCCATTCCAAAATCTCTTTCCTTTTTTCTGACTTAGAGATTTACCCTCCCAATATTCATAAAAAAGTTATAAGTCATAAAACCCTTCGGGTTTTAACCTCTACCTAAAGGTAGAGGATTTCTACGAGTGTTTATAAACCTCTCCCCATTAATTCTTTAAACCCGTCTCTCTTTCAATCATCATGACATTGACACCTGAAGAAGTAAAAGAGTTAAAAGCTCAGCTTTCCCAGCAGATCCAGCATCTTCCACCCGACCAAAAAGTTAAGGCCCAGGTTCAGATAGACTCTATGTCCCCTGAAGCGATTGAGTCTATGCTCAATCAGCAAAAATCACAGGCAGGTAAAAGCGGGAGCCCTCAGAAAAGCCCTTATAGGATGATGATCGATAAGGACTTTGAGACTGTCGTAATCGAAGAAAATAGTGAAGCAATAGCAGTTTTGGAAATAAATCCTGTCTCAGAAGGCCATACTCTTATAGTTCCAAAGAAGGCTGTAGAATCACCCGACAAGCTGCCAGCAGAAGCTTTCACTCTTGCGCAAAAAGTGGCAAAACTGCTCAAAGACAATCTCAAGGCAAAATCAACTGAGATGCCAGTTGAAGAAAAATTTGGAGAGGCAGTTATAGATATCCTCCCAGTTTACGACTCTCCCGTTAGCCTGAACTCTCCTCGCAAAAAATCATCCTTGGATGACTTGAAATCCCTTGTCAAGAAGATAAAACCAGAAGAGAAACCAAAGCCAATCAAGATAAAAAAAGAATCAAATCCTGAATTGCCTCTGATACGTCGCTCCCGAAGAATACCATGATGAGGAATGCTATCAGGAATGCCGGTACAAATGGTATTCCTTGTTTTATCCATACTTTCTTCCCATTACTTCTAAGAAAGGAAATATCTTTTGATGAGAGGCCATGAATGCTCTTCCTTAAGAGTTTTCCACCTATTTTGACATCTTTTTCAAGCCAATCCCCTTCATAAAGTCTATTTGGAGAAAGTAAAACAATCAAACACTCTTCTTCAAAAGACTTGAGGTATATATAGGCTAAAGGCAAGAAAAAGAAGAAGGCACTTATCAAGAACCATGCTTCCAAAGATGGCTTCACAAAAAAGAGAAAAATGGAGAAAATCAATGGGATGAGCCATATAAGTCTGAATCTTCTCCAGTTTTTCCCAAAAGCCGGAATGAATTTTTTGCTCATCTTTACTGAAGTAAGAGCGCTGTAGACCAAGCTATAGATTGCTCCTGAAAGGAAGAGAAAGAATAGGAAAGTTGTAGTCAGATAAAAATAATCTCCCCATATTTCAAAAGGCAGCAAGGCCCCTATCCCCATAAGGAGCTTAGCATCTCCACCCGCAAAAACTTTTCCATAATAGAATATATGTGCAAGGATGAAAAAAAGCCCAAATCCTGCCAAAGCCAAAAGAAAATGACTCCACTCATTTTTTGCTACAGAATAAAATGCTTTGTATATAAGTGCAAATACGATAAGTGAGAAAGTCAGCCAGTTTGCCACTTCTCTTGTTCTAAGGTCTTGTATGCTTGCAAATATCAGCCAGGCCAGGGTTAAGATGATAAGAAACAACTCCATATATTGGAAAAAAGAACAACATTTATTAATATTTGCACCATAGGTTAATTATGGAAAAAAAGGTGCCACAACATCTCTACCATATTTTCTTCTGGGCAGTAATGGCCATTCTATTCTTTATATCTTTCCGGATTGTCCAGCCCTTCTTTATCTCTTTGATATCTGCTTTTGTGCTCGCATTCCTTATGCAGCCACTTTATCTTCTTCTCCTTCGTAAGACGAACAAGTTCATTGCTGCAGTTCTGGCTTTGGCAATGCCGTTGCTTGTATTGATTATTCCCCTAGTCTATTTAACAAGCACCCTTGCAAAAGAGATACTCTCAGCCATAAACTCGGACTCAATGGATCAATTGATATTGTTCCTGCAATCTTGGAAGCCTTTAACTTATCTTAATCTTGACATACAAGAATTGCAAAATCAGATAGTCTTTATTATAGCGCCGGTAATAAAAGAAATTATCATAGGACTGCCATCTTTCGTCATAGGCACGATTATAACATTAGTTGGCGCCTACTACATTCTCATTAACTGGTCATCTTTATCATCTGCTCTACGATACTACTTGCCATTCAAGGAGAAAGAAAGAGTTGCTAAGGAGATTGCAGACGCCACTGATAGTATCGTAAGAGGGTATCTTCTTATAGCGGCAATTGAGTTCATAGTTGCACTGATTGGTTTTAAGATAGCTGGAACAAACTATTTCATCTTGTTCTCATTCTTTATAGCAATCTTCGCATTTATACCTCTCCTTGGACCTGGTCTAGTCTGGATACCTCTGGCCCTATATAATTTTGCAATAGGGGACATATATGCTGGAGTTATAATCACCACAACTGGTCTGATAATCAGCATAATTATAGATGGACTCCTTGTGGCCAAGATAATTGGAGATAAAGCGAAGATAAATCCTCTTGTGATGCTGATAGGAATACTTGGAGGCGTCCCAATATTTGGAATCTTTGGTGTAATCATTGGTCCTCTGATTCTATTCTACACATTAAAGTTAATAATAGAAAGCATTGAAACAGTAAAGAACTAAAATCACAAAAACGATGCGCCACCTCGGCTTAAAAGCCGAGGTTTGTTGCAGGCGCTCGTTTTTGGAGATGCTCGGGAACCACCACACCTTGAAAGGTGTGGTTTTCATCGGTTCCCGACATGACAAAAAGAGTCAAGTTCTGTGCATACTCCTATATCTTGCTCGGAATTCTGGCCATAGTAACTAGTACGACCATCCTTATAATCGGGTTATTTACCCAGTTCTTCTTAATAAAATGGTGGATTGCCATTATCGGAATCTTTGGCGGAGTCTTAGCAATTTATATAGGGATAGATAGATTGAATCATCCAAGAAGCTATAACTCTCAACTCTGAGGCTTTTTCTGACGTTCTGCGCTGCGCAGAGCTCCACCTATTTTGAATCGATTAAATCTTGCTTTAGCTCTTTTATCATTCTTGTTCTTTCTTCTTTCAGGCATTCCATAATCCATAGATGTGCAAGAGAAAAGTAATTTATAAGAGTTTCGATAAAAAAATAAGAGTGTTAAGATTTCTGCCCAGCAGCACGAAGCGCAGCCTCATAACACTGTTTGATATATTCACTCATGAACGCGTGAGCCCTGGTAGGTTCAGAATCCTTAAAAATTATAGGGAAAGTTTCTGGATCTCGTTCATAAATTAAGTTGCGATCCTCTTCTAGAACTATAAGTCGAGGAGTATTCGCGCGTACTACAGCTCCTTCTTGAGTAATATAAGTTTCTGCCCGAGCTAAGAGGGTTGTAGAAAGAGGAAAATCGTGATGTGAAGAATACAATGCTAACCCCTTGCCATAAGGGGCAATTATAAAAAGAGAATTGTTAAGAGGCGCACTAATTCTTAAAGTAGGAAGTGTTGCCCTTTTTTCAAGAATTCCTTGGTCATAATTACGATAATCAGTTAAGGAAGTACCCATAAAAAGGTCAATTTGCAAGGTTATTTAAATTTATAGGTAAAATCAAAAGCACGATGTGCCACCACACTCTGAAGAGTGTGGTTTGTTGCAGGCACTCGTGCTTTGGATGCTCAAGGAACAACTCCAGCTTAAAAGCTGGAGTTTTAGTCAAGTTCCTTGACATAGTAAAGTCTCTCCAAGAGAAGTAAACTTCTCTAATTACAAGCGCAAAGATGAAGTAAAACAGAATCTTTTAGTAAACATTAAATACTTATTCTTATAAAGACTTGTATGAGAAAGAGTTTAATCATTGTTTCAATCACCGTTTTGATTATCTTATCTTCATTGATTTCAAGCCATGATTCATCACAGCATGCTTGCACAGATTCTGATAATGGGAAGAATAGGAAGATATCTGGAGAAGTGCAATCTAGCAATTGGTTTTTCAAGACAAAGCATAAGGATTCCTGTTTGAACAATAAACATATAGAATATTCTTGCATAGATGGAAAGATTTCACGATCAGTATCTCTATGTCCTGAAGGATGTAATGGGCCTGGGACCGCATGCAATCCCTCTATGATGACTCTCGATCCCGATAAGCCTCTCTCGAATTTACTATCTGAGTCTGAACTAGGAGATGAATTATTTATTCCAGAAATTAAACTAAAACTTAAACTAGAGAAGCATTCAGACAATGAGGGATGTAGTCTATTCTCTTTCGGCCCTTTAACACTTACCCCTGAGATTCAGGGTTCGGGTTCAGCAAGCCAGGGTAGTGGAGCCCCGCCAGCTTTACCCCCATCTCCTCCCTTCTCTAATCCTGATTCTGAATTTAAAAAATGCCTTCCAATAGAAAAATTTGAGATAGGTAGCAATGATTGGGCGACAAAGCTCCCTCCTTCACTCAAAGAGAAAGCAGAAAAAGTCCAGAGATCGTATCAGGATTATTGTAATAAAGAAATCTCAGGCGCCAAGTTCTCTCTCTCAGTATGTAACACTCCTAAGCAAGATCCAAATGCGAAAGGATTTGGACCAGCATTCAAATTAAAGATTAAATTCGGTAAATAGACTAGCAGGAAAATCCATTGCAGCTTAGAGAACATCCAACTTCAAGTCTATTATCATCACATTTGACTGTTTCTTTTTCCAATGTATAGTTCTTGCAACAAAACGTGAGCCTATCTTCTTGCTTGCATGCTATTGAGCAGGCCTGTTTTACCGCCCCTGCATTTGCAGTATCTATAAAAGGTTTAGATGTCCCTCTGAATTTATCAAATCCTATAGTTGCGGCATAAATTAATGCAATAAGCAGCATAAGTCCTATGACTATCAGTACCAAAGTAGAGATAGCCAACTCCATTCCTCTTTTATTCATGAGAAAATCAGAACTTTATGTTATTTAAAATCTTTTATCAAGCTGCTTTCTGCTTTATCTCCGCAAATTTTACATCTTTGCAATAACTCGAGCATGAATCTCCATTGACTATCAAGTCAGTAGTACTGGTGCATTTATCGGAAAATGCTTCTTCCTGGTCAGATTTGAATTGGTCAGCAAACTTTGCCTTTATCAATTCTATGCACTTGTTCTTCTTTCTTGGTTCACTAGAGCAAGTAAGAGTCTTATCTAGATTGAGTTTTGGATACTCGCAATTTACATACTGCTTTTTTCCCTCAAAAGTTATCTGAGTAAAACTCTCGCAATATGAAAGCAAGCTGCCTGATGTCACTGCAAGGCTGCATTTCTGGGCAATACTTTCAAGGCTTGTTGTACTGCTGAATATGTTTATCTTTTCCCAAAGATTGCTCCATCCAAGAGAGAATCCTAAAATGAGCAATACTAATAGGACTATTCCCAATACAATCAATATAAGCGTGCCAACAGACAGCTCCTGCCCTCTTCTATTCATCCCTCTCCCACGACAAAGTTCTTTATAAATCTTATCCATCTCTCTCTTTAAATTTCTTTATTATATCAAATCCTCTCTTCATCTTGTTGGCCCCTCTTTCTGACTGCACAAAAAGCCCTTTTATCTCCAATATATAAGACTTTTCTTTTTTCTCAAATACAAAATCTCCTGTCCTTATCTTGGCGAAGAAGTTTCCCACTCCATTCCACCTTAGATCATGACCAGCCGCAATCTCCTGAAACTTCTTCTTCATGTCATCGCTCTCTGAAGCTAAAGCTTCCTCACCTATAAGTTCTGATACTTTCTCCAAAGTAGCTTGGCTCAGAGTGACTTCTTCTATTATCTCCGCGACTTCTGATGATTTGTTCTGTATCTCTCCATTATAGCTCCTGAAATAAAACAGCGCGGCGATTATTAGAATTAGAGTTATAGGGACAAGCAATATTGTGGGAACATCTCCTCTCTTTCCTATTCTCCTCATTCTGCACTCCTATAGCATTTTCCATAATAATAAGACAATATCTTCCTCTCTCCATCTACTATCAATGATATGCTCTCAAGCCTTTTTGATGGAAAATCATATACGACTGCCTTAGACATAAGTATATCTCCTCTTTGATTGTCTCCTGTTACGACTCTTCCATCTTCATGCATCACAAAAGCCAATCCTCTGCTTTTCTTTCCCTCATCTATGCCAGCCATAAGACATATCTTGGAATAGCCTTTTATTCCAGTAATGTCCTTTTTTGCATTTTTCTCAAACATGGCCTGCGCTGCATGTAAAAAATTCCACTCAAATGAAGGATCACTTACCAGGCCTGTCTTCTTCCCATGATAGATGAACAGGCCTTCAATGAACAATACCTTTTTTCCATCGACAGTGATTGTTTCAAATAATATAGAATTTCCTTTTTCTGCAGAGGCCATCAAGAAAGGGGTTTGCACTCTCTTGACTGCGCTTATTGCGAAAGTCAACGCAAAAAATAATAGAAGTATCACAAAAAGTAGTATGAATACAGGAAAGAATGTCATCGTCTTGCTTATCTCGGTCTGTCCTTTTTTATTCATCCTAATCCTCTCCTTGAAAATTGATGGCTACCAACTTTTATCGAATAACTTTCTCCATTAAATATAAAACTATCATCTCTACACCTTGGATAATATGGATTGTCTTCAGTTCCCTTGAAGTCACAAGAGGTCGCGTCTTTTATTTTTATCAACTGTTCTTCTTCCTTGCTTATGGACAATAAAAAATAATCAGTTAATACTTTTTCATCTATTCCGCATTTCTTCTCTATTTCTTCTAATTCTAATTTATTTTTCATGTCTATCTTGCCAGAGATGATACAATCTTTTACCTTATTAGACATCTGGGCACTCTCAATCCCTCTGATATCTATGTCAGAGCCAAAAAATAATACGACTCCTCCGACAAGCATGATTGCTATGAAGAACAGCATGAATATCCATGCAAAGCTAATTGTTTGGTCGCCTGCAGCTGCTTTTCTGTTCATTCTTTTTCCTCCAATACCTTTATTTCAATCACATTTCCAGGCACACCTGTCCTTAACTCTATTTCCGCGTCGACTCTGTTGAAAAAAGAATAACATGTCTTTCTTCCTTGTGAAAGCCTTACACAAGTCTCTTGGTCTGAGATTAAGAATATAGACTCAAAAGACACGCTTGCTTTCTGTGCTATTTCTGTTGCTTTATGGACATCTAATACTATGATATCTCCCGGTCTCGCAGAATTCATGACTATAGTTAATTGTTTTGCATAATAATCTTCCCAGACAGATGCTCCACTCTTCTGTTGATAGATATAATACCACATCCCAAATGTAAATAAAAGAAGGATGAAAATAAATGCTATTGTAGAATGCAGGATATCACTCGCCCCTCTCTTTCCATTTATCTTTGTCATACTCGGCTAATATTCAGACCCCCAGGATTTCTCTGCAACATCAACTCGATAAGATTTGTCCTGAAAGATATAAATGGTTTCACTGCATCCTTTTTAGGCCCTCTAACATCAAAACCCTCTTTATATGCAATGATATCTCCATCTACTTTTTGTACGCTGGATACTTCTATTTTTTCTGTGCTTACTGCCTTGCAATATCCAGTCTCGCCGTTCTGGCACGCCTCAACAAGTTCTCTCTTGTTTATCGAAGATTCCTTATTCTCAGCTTTGCACACGCATATGCAACTATTGAAAAAACATCTCTGAGGCCTGTCTTGTTCTCCAACACTCCATCCTGTCAGATACCAATAACAAAGATCTCCTAGACTATTTCCCTCGCATGGCCCTTTCACAAGAAAACTGCTATTCTTTCCCTCTTCTAATTTTTCTAACTTTGCTCCTAGGACATCAAGCAAACCCTTTGCTTCTTCCTGCCTCTGCTCTGAAGACAGAGTAAAATAATTATAAAGTAAAAATCCTGCTCCTCCGAATACTATCACTATCCCTATAACTGCTATTATCACCCCAAGAGTATTTTCTTTCAATTGCCCTTTTTTATCCATTTACCCTCCGTTTACCTTCCAAGAACATTAATGAGGGTAACGTAGCCTCAAGGATTCTAAATCCTTGACGGCCATCAAGAACGTAAGTTCTTGAGGTTCCCTTACTCATAGAGTCTTCCCTGGATACTTGCGCAAAGTGCATTTATTTCCTCTTTATTATAGTTCAATCCTTGCACCATCGAGCACCCCTTCCTTTTCTCTTCTTCTTTTTCTTTTGTAGTGAATTCTCCGCAATATCCTGCAGCAGTCAATTGCCCCTGCTTTACATTATACGCCCCATATCCTGCAATGCCTACTCCTGCAACGCCTGTTGCAATAATTCCTACTGGATTCCACAATATTTTCGTAGTGAGCATTCGGACAGGCTTTACTACGGGAGTCATGAATGTGCTCCCAACTACTAATCCCCCAGTCTTTGCCATATTGCCCAGCACTTCTGAATAGCTCTTCGGTTTTATCTGCATGAATACAAAAGCAAGCTCTCTATTTTCCCTGCCTGAGGAAGGACCAACATCCAATTTGGCAGTTTCGGCAATTTCCCTGTCTCTTTTATCTTTCAAGCCCTTAGCAATGTTTTCATTTTGTTCAACAAGCTTTGAATTATCAAAACTGCCATTGTCATCTACCTTGAATACTTCTTCATTGAATTTTGCATATCCTTTCACGTCTTTGCTTCCAGTGAATGCTTGAAGATATGTTATGCTGCTCCCGGAAGTGACTGGATGTGTCTTCATATAATCATTGACATCGACTCTCTCCAAGACTTCTAAAGGCACATTCTTATCTATTACAAGACGCGAGCATATCACACAAGTAGTTCTTACCGGATCAATACCAAAAGATACTTTCACCCCATTGAAAAGGTCAAGCTTTCCTTCTCCCATTGTCTTCCAGCATTCATACATTTTCCTTGCACTTTCTTCTTCTATTAACTCTGCAGCTTTTTCAAGTGCCTCTTCATTTTCTACATCTACTTTGGGCAATTTTATTTCCTTGACTCCTTTCTCTCCCAACAATGACTCTTCGCATTTCCCTCTGCCATCGTTGAAGCATACTTTTTTAGCTACGCATTTCAATGGAATTGCCTGCTGCGTCTCGCTTATAGGAGTTGTCGCCCTTCCAAGCACAGACAATTTGCATATATCATCCTCACTAGAACCTTTCAGAAGAGCATAAAGTATCCCTACAAATGCCAGCAATATTACTGCAGCAATAATGAACAGAGTCCATTCTCCCGTCTCTGATGCTTCAAGCGCGCCCCTCTTGCCCCATTTAACATCCTTCTTTTCCCCTTTTATCATTCCAATATCATACAAAACTGCTTTATAATGATTGCGTCAGAGTCAATAAACGATTAAGATTTGACTTCAAACTGAACATAATTCTCCGTAATTATTTTTCCTTTTCGTTTATCAGAGACCTGATCTTCTTCAAATGATGCATACACCCTGTAATTTCCAGGTCCCCATACTACATATCCCTTAGAATTGAAAATATAGTGTATAGATGTAGATGAACGAGGAGGAAGGATAATCTTGTGACTTTTCTCAAAATAGGATCTGTGAGCAAGACTGTATGGGCTCCAGGTTTTTGTGATAGGATCATAATTCTCCAAATAGATTCGCAATGACCCAAATATCTTCTCATCCAAATCATTCTTAATAAAGGAACGTGAGGATCTGTGAGCAAGACTGAAGTCTACAGATTGACGAGAGAAATCGGAATACAAAGAAGCAACTTCCTTGTCCTCAAGCGCACGCGCATATATACTAAATTCATCTAATACTCCATTGAATATCCCTTCAGAATAATAGGGACCTAGGATATGGTCCCCATACCTTCCAAAATGAACTTTTGTAAGAGGATGCTCTTTAGACTCGCTTGAAGAATCTATAGGGTATATTTTTTGAGAAGATTTTTTATCACGCAGTACTCCATCAACAAAAAGAGACATTTCAGACCCATCATAACGAACGACAATATGATGCCATTCCATGAGCTTAAGAGGTTCACGATACTCAACTTCTGCTAAGAAAACAGAATGGTAAGAAGGCGAACTATAAAGGACATTCTTGAAAAGAGAACTGGCCCACACTCCCCCGTTTTCCATTATATGAATCGATATTCCCTTGCCTGAATAAACAGATGTAGATAATGAAGAAAAAGATTGTGGATGTACCCAAAGTGAAACAGTGAACTTATTCTGTGTCTGGATAAAGGAAAGCGGATAATTACTCAGAGAGATATGCGAAGGTATTTTATCATAATTTTGGGAAGCTGAGTCTTGCATAACGTATACCCCTCCTCCAATACGAAGAACCTTGTCCTTAATTTTTGCATAAATACCATTCTCAGAGGAGTCTTTAAAGCGTCCAGTACTATATCCATCAGCATCCAAATTCAGAACCTTTGGTTGTGTCTGCTCATCAAAATTATAATGAACAAGAGGTTTCTGAAAATTAATGCCAGATTTCTGTAACTTCTCAACCTTTATCTCCGCCCCTTCTTCGCTTATACTAACAAGGCTTATTTGCACTCCATTCCAAGGATCAATGTAAGGACTCAGTATCTTCAAAGAATTATGGGTCTGTATCTCTTTGATTTGTGTCCCATCTGGATTAATTATAGTTTCGGAAGTTGCACTTGGCTCAAAGAGAGTGGTCTGTAAGAACGTAAAACTTCCATCATCAGAGCCTTTTGCAAGATGGAGAAAAACAGTAGGCGCAGAGAGTTTATCCTCCTTGGAAGGCAACTTCAATTCGACAGTATAAAAGATATTTTCGGGTGGAAAGTAAAATCCAGACTCAAAATTGACAGGTATGCGGATCTGCTGGAGTGTCCCGGGAGAGACTTTCTTATTAAGTGGCCGCAGAACGAAAGTTCCTTCTTCAATAGTTTTAGTATTCTCTGGTGAAAGCCATCCTGCCTCGGAGCGATGGGGCGCATTGAATGAGCCACCGCCACCCATTACATCGTATGAATCTCCATACTCCATATTCTCACATGATTTTGCAGGACCATATACTTCAAGCCCACTATAATCTGCCGCATCCTTCCTGCACTCATATTTGTTTGCGTGATGGGCTCCAAAATTATGCCCCAGTTCATGGGATACAACAAATTTAGAGAAAACAAAGTCCCAAGAAGCACTAAAATTTGCATATTTTCCATTAGGAAGTTCATAATTCATCATCTTCCCAACAGTTCCAGATCCTCCAGCACAATTACATCCAGGAGTACAAGGCACAGCAAGGATAAGTCGGTCATAATCAAACGATTCAATATCTTTACGGTTAAACGCCTCTTTTAGAAGAAGTTTTATTTCATTGCACTTATTATCTTCTGAATACTTTAAGTCATATGGTCCAATGACTTTTCCAATAAGTTCTGTTTTTCCATATGATGTATCATCATAAAATCCCTGCACCTCTTCAAATACAACTTTCCTTGCTTCCTCAACACTCGTAGGAGCAGGAACGCCTTCTATTTTGGATACTATGACAAGGACGCGTTGCTTGCCAAGGTTTTCCTGAGCTGGAGTGATTGGTTTATCAATGACTTGCGTCTTTGCAGGAGAATCATCCAATGCCAGAACATTATCTAAGGCAAGGCCCTGCACAATGACTTTAGAGCCGGGATGCTCTTGTAGCTCACCATGAGCAAGAAAAGCTTCATATTTCTTCTGATTATCTCCTTGAGTACGTAAATAATAATGAAACTTCTTGCCAAGCCCATTGCCATCTTCTTCATGGACAATATCAAAATAACCCTCTTTTGGACTCCTGTCTTCCAATAGACTTATTCTCTCTTCATCACTAAGCCTCTCTGTAAAATGAGAAGGGAGAGGTTTTGTCTCAAGTGCTGCAACTGGAGACCTGCGGATAAGTTCTATAAGAAGCTCTTTTCTCATCTCTATCAAAGGCACCACTTCTTCTTCAAAAAACTCACTGTTTGATGAGCAAGATTCCTTTGCCAATGAATTTAGGTCCCTCTGCAGGGAAGCCAGTTCCCTTTTTTGTCTGGCATTTTCAAGAGAAAATTTGGCAAACAATTGTGTTGAAGCACAATATCTTTCAGATCCTGAGCCGCTTCCACTTCCTCCACCACTCCCCTCACTACCAATACCAACGGCTCTTCCTGTAAGAGGCGATATTTTTTCCGCGCCTGCACCAGATTTGGAATCAAGCTTTTTGTACCCTGCCAATTCGATCAGTTCTCCTGCAGCATAATGTTCCTTAGTCATTTCTAGTTTTATGCTTACTTTTGAAGGCATGCATTTCCTCAAGTCACATCCACTATGGCAAGGCATCTCCTGCCATTTTCCTCTCTCATTATCGCAATAATACTCTCTTACAAAACTTTTCCCTTTCATATCTAGACATCTGTCTTCATACTTTTTTGGGATTCCTAAAAAATTTATTGAATCTACTACTCCTCTCTGGAAAGAGAATATTCCGCCGTCACTGTCTTTGCAATATTTACCATCAGGAAAAGCAGTCCCTTCAGAGATTCCTTGTACAGATATCAAAGTCAGAAAGAATACGGCGATAGCAGAAATAATCAAAAAAACGATGCGCCACTGCGGCTTAAAAGCCGCAGTTTGATGCAGGCGCTCTTTTTTTGGATGCTCAAGGAACAACTCCAGCTTAAAAGCTGGAGTTTTAGTCAAGTTCCTTGACATAACAAATGCGACACCTGCTCTTTTCATATACTAACAATAAAACAGATGTTTATATATCTAACTTCAATAATCCGCTAAGATGAGACTCTCTGCAAGACAAAGTACACCATTCCTCCGGCTATGACTATGAACAAAATCCACAATACCAACTGCATCAGCTCTTTCCTTGTCAAACCTTTTTTATTCATCAACATGTCTCTCCATTTGCAGGTTTTTCAAGTCTCACTACGAGTGAAATCTCTCCTTGGAAGCTTATTTTTTCCGTGCAGAATTTACCGTTTTCTTTCTTCTCTTCCTTCCCTTTTTCAACGACCCTCCATGAAAGTTCCACAGGTTTCTTCAATACTCTGTCTCTCCATTCTATCGCTCTCTCAACTATCATCTTATAAGGCTCTTCAGATGAACTCTGCTTTTTGAAATTGCCTTCTAACTCTAGGTCTGGTTTGACTTTGTTAATAAATATCTCTCCTTTTTGATTTACTATGAACTGACCATATTTTTTAGAGTCTCCCTTATTAGCACTATTAGCCAATACTCCAAACACATTCCCCTTTTCTCTTATTCCATTTGGTACAACATCTTCTATAAGAAATAAAACTGCATCTAACCATGGCACTTCTCCATATTCCCCACCATCGTATATTTTCTTCTGATATCGGGTTATTTCAATTCTCTCTTCAGGTCTTATAACGTGGAAATAACTTTTAAACTGCCTTCTAATATCATCATAATCTACTCTTTTGTTCCCTATATCCAAGCTCTTGCCTTTAAAACCTTGCCATTCAGTCCCGGTATAATATTCAACTGCATCATCTGAGATTATATACCTGAAAGTTGTGCTCTCCACTTTTATCGTATCATTTTTCTCTCCTGGCACAGGAAGGTCTTTCCAGAAATTTATCCTTCCACTTGATATTGCCCATATTCCTACTACGACTAATGCAAGTACTATCAATGCCACTATCAGAGGCACAAGATATCCTGTCTGTGTTTCCGCCTTTTTGTTCATCTTGCTCCTCTGAAGAAATCTCTTATCACATCAAAGAACCGCTGTAGTTTTCCTGAGACTATCCCATAGGCTATCAACCCAAGGACTATTACAAGCACTACAATTATCCAAGGCACAAGGGTATCGCTGGCTATAAATCCTTTTTTTCCCTCTTTCCTTATCATATTTCCTAAAATACGCTCTTATACTTAAATCTAACTCTGCTCTAGTTTATTGTCCCTTAATAGTTACTATAATGGGAAAGTTTATATATTTAAAAAAACTCAAATAGAGATGTTTAGAGAGCTTAAGATAGTAGTTTTTGTGTTCATAATTCTAGCCTTGCTTCCCTTCACTTCCGCACTTTCTGAAGAAGAAGAATTTGTACAAAATTTACTAGCTAATGCAGATAAGAGCAATGTTCCCAAAATAGAGATTTCAGGAACTGATGCGTTTATTGAAGAATTATTCTGTACTGATACCGACAGCGCGAATCCTGCTCTCAGAGGAAAAGTTAACTACAATCTTGGCTCATTCACAGATGGATGCTTTAATTCAACAACAGTTGCAGAGATGTTTTGCAATAATTCTCTACCGTACACTGAGCTCAGGTTTTGCGAAAGCGCTTGTTTTCTAGGAGCCTGCCTTCCAGTTCCTATGCCTCTCTGTTATGACTCTGACAACAGAAATCATAGTGAAAAAGGGATTGCCAGATATTTCGGAGAAAAAGAAAATGGTATTGATTACGCTGATGGATGTAGAGGCCCCAATGTGGCTGCTGAATTCTACTGCGATGGAGATTGGGTAACATCGGAAGAATTTCAATGTGAATATGGATGTTCTGAAGGTGTTTGCAATCCCAAACCTGCTCCTCAATGCACAGACCTGGACGATGGAAACAAGCCTTTCACAAAATCAAACACGACTTCTTTTGGATATACTTATGTGGATAATTGTATTAATACTGCTTCATTGATAGAGTTTTTCTGTGACCAGGACATGCCTTTAGGAAAATTGGTTGCTTGCGATATAGGATGTTCCCAGGGGGCCTGCATATCTTCATTTCCCGAGATAAAGACAAAAATTCAGAAAACCTGGATGCTTGGATGGTTTAGCGCAGATGAGGATCCAGAGTTTTTCCATGGTCTAGACTCTTCGATAAATGGAAAGCATCTAAAGGCAAAAGGCAACATAAGTATATCTATAGAGGAAGACAATCCTTCTTATCTTTTTGATGGCAGTTCTTACGCAGAGATGTCAACTGCAAGTTTCCCATTCAACTATCCGGAGATAGGGAAAAAATACGATGCAAACGCCTACAATGTCTCTATTTCTCTTTGGTTTAATACTAATTCTTCAAGTGGAGTTATTTTAGGCCAATCTTCGAGTCTTCCTCCAGAAGAGCCGATCAAAGGAGCTCTCCCGGCAATCTATATAGGTCATGATGGCAGGCTGAGAGCTTCGTTATTTTGGGACAATTTTGGTGCAGGTGACAATCCAGATAGCAGAAGATACGTCTCAGATAAGCCTGTCAATGATTCTCTCTGGCATAACATAGCAGTGACATATTCAAATAGGACTGAGAACGTATATCTCGACGGAAAGAAAGTGAACTCTAGGGAATTCACCCAAGAGCCATACTCTTCTGAGTATTTCTATACCTTGGGCACCGGTTGGGCTTTAGGATGGGATCCTTTTGCAACTTCTACTGGTTGGCTTAATTACAGAGGCAAGATTGACAAGGTTTCCATCTACGGATATTCTCGAGTACTTTCTTCTTCAGATGTAGAACAGCTCTATGATGAGAGTCGAGCAGGAGTTTCACCTCTCTCTCCAGAACCTACTCAACCCCCAGTTCAACCTCCTCCATCAAGCGGTGGCGGTGGAGGTGGCGGTGGCGGTGGAGGCGGTGGAGGTGGAAGCAGTTCAGGAGCAGGGGGAGGCGGGGGAGGCGGCGGAGGAGTGACAATATTGCCTAAAGTCTGGGCCATCAACTCAACTCAGCTGGAGTCAGGCTACACTCAAAATCTTAAGGAAGGAGAAAAGATATCATTTGTGATTAATAACGAGATTCATTCAGTAACACTCCTAAAAATTAACAAAGACCTGAAAGAAGGTTATTTTGAGGTTAAGTCTGAACCTCAGCATGTATTCCTTAAGACAAATGAGTCTTCTAGATTAGATCTTACAAACGATACTCTGTACGACCTATCTCTTAAAGTAAACTCAGTCTCAGACTCTGCAATCAACATTACTCTCAAAGGCATAAGTGAGCCAAAAGAAGTACAGAAATCTCTTATTACAGGATCTGCTATCTCTGAAGTAACTTCTGGAATAAACGACTCTCTTGTCTGGATAATAATTGCCACAGTAATAATTATTTTATACTTCTTTGTAAAGAATAGAATAAAGTCGAAAAAACATCGTAAATGAAACTCTCCTTAAGTATAAGGCCTTAAAAATTGAGATATTTAGGTCTTATACTATTATCGGATAAACAAAAGGATAGTCAAATATCTTCTTATAAAGAGTTTTTCAAAGTATTCTATAGATTTATAATATAGCTTTACCTCTCCACGTTGTCAAGAAAACAAGGTTTCTTGAACACCTCGAAAACAGAATTTGCGTATCTCTATTAAAGAAATAGTCTGTGCAAATTCAGTTTTCTCAGTATAAAAAGATGGTATCAACAGAGGACATCCTTAGGAAATATAGCAGGAAAATAGAGCAGCAGATTGACTCGCAAAAGAAAGATAGTTACTCAAAAGACTATTCAAAATTTAAGCAGGAGATGATTCCCGATATAAATAATTATGAAAGATGGGCAAGATCTCTGGGTAATTTTATCCATCTCAAGATTGCTGAAAAGGACAGGGTGAGAATACAGTCAACTTTGGATAGAGGACATATAGATGTAACACCTAGTCAGGTTATTACATTAGCCCTATTATCGATGTTAGTAGTATTTTTCTCAACAATCTTCATCGCAGTAGCGATATATCTCATCACTTCTCCTAGTACTCTCTCTGGAGGTCTTGTCACATTTGTCCTCCTTGGACTCATTGCAAGTATGTTTATTTTCTATTACACTTACTCAATGCCTCAGCGTCTTGCCAATTCATGGAGACTGCAGGCATCTTCTCAAATGGTCCCGGCTGTTCTTTACACCGTCGTATATATGAAGCATACATCTAATCTGGAAAGAGCCATAGCTTTTGCTGCAGACCATCTAGAAGGCCCTCTGGCTCTGGATTTCAAGAAGATTTTTTACAACGTGGAGGTAGCCAAATATCCTACTATAAAACAGTCTCTTGACGCTTATTTGGAATTTTGGAGAGTAGATGCACCAGAGTTCATTGAATCTTTTCATCTCATAGAGTCCTCTCTTTTCGAGACTTCAGAAACGAGAAGGATACAGATTCTTGAGAAATCCCTTACAGTCATACTGGACGGAGTTTACGAAAAGATGCTCAAGTATTCAAGGGAAATACGTTCTCCCCTTACTAACATTTACATGCTAGGAATAATCTTGCCAACTCTAGCTCTTGCCTTGTTGCCTCTGGCTTCAACTCTTCTAGGAGGCATAATCCAATGGTATCATGTCCTTGTCATCTTCAATGTCATTATTCCCTTTGGTGTTTTCTATCTGACATCAGAAGTCCTTCTGAAGAGGCCTGGAGGATATGGAGAGTCTGCGATGTTAGAATTAAATCCTCAATACAAGCAATTTGCTTCAAGAGAGCCTTGGAAAAAAGCTTTTGTGATAGCTTTTCCTCTTTTTTTAATTGGCATAATTCCTTTTATTCTCCAAGCTTCTTTTATTACTGCACCTTTAGGTCTGCAAAGCGATTATACATACAAGGAGCTTGGCATAAATGATGACGAAACGACTAAATTTTTTGATTTTAAAACAAATGGCAGCTCGTTCTCTGGCCCATTCGGGCTTGCAGGTACCCTTTTCAGCTTCTTTATCCCTCTTTCAATCGCACTTTTCTTTGCCATAGCATACAATGCTAAAACTAAAGGATTGATAAAAGCAAGAGAGGACACAAAGATCCTTGAGGATGAATTTACCACTTCTCTTTTCCAGCTAGGAAATCGTCTTGGTGATGGTTTGCCTGCAGAAATAGCTTTCTCCAGGGTGGCAGAGTCTACTCAAGGACAGATGACTCATAGATTTTTCTCAACTGTAAACCAGAATATTCAGCAAATGGGGATGTCTCTCGAGTCAGCAATATTCGATAAGAAAAGAGGCGCCTTGACGTATTATCCATCGACACTGATTGCTACTTCAATGAAGATATTGGTCGAATCTGTAAAGAAAGGACTTCAGATTGCTGCCCAGTCTCTCATGTCTATATCTGAATATGTAAAAAATATCCAAAAAATAAATCAGAGGCTCAAAGACCTTCTTGCAGAAATAGTCTCGGATATGAAATCAAATATGACTTTCCTCGCACCTTTGCTCTCAGGTATAGTGGTTGGCCTTTCCACTATGATTACATTTATCCTTAACAAACTACAGATTATTCAGGCCACACAAGGCGCAAACGCTCTTGAAGGATACGGCTCATTAGCAGTTAACTTAGTCAAGCTCTTCCAGGTAGAGCAGATGATACCTCCATATTTCCTTCAGATTTCGATTGGACTTTATATAATAGAGATAATGTTTATTTTGACTGTTGCATTAGTCACAGTAGATGCAGGCAAAGACCCTCTCAAGGAGAAATACGATCTTTCTAAGAACCTTCTCTACGGCATCTCATTGTATTTAGTGACTGCGTTATTGGCTACTCTAGCACTTTCATTCCTGGCATCTTTTGCTCTCTCTAGCTTTTAGCTCATAGTGTTGACAGCTTAAGATAGCTTTAAAAAGAATAAACTTTTCATAACCTAATGAAAAAAGAGTCTTGGTTCCATCTTCTTATCGGAGCCATTCTTATCATTTTTTTCATAAAAAATATTCCAATAATCATTTCTTTACCTCAATATTATCAATCGCAAATGTACGCGATATTCGTGATAATTGTAGAAATAATTTTAGCCTTCATAGGTGTGCTGTTTGCAATATTGGCGTTTCAAGAAAAATATCAATCTAAATATTCAAGATTTTCTTTAATCATCGCTCTAATTACAGCAGCAATATATTTACCTTTAAATTTGCAATACATAACTATTGGAAATAGCCATGACACGCCGATACTGATTACATTAACAGTTGGAGCAATAATAGTAGGCACACTTCTTCTCATGTCCTATTTCACTACTAGAAACAAAGAAAACTCGCCATAAAAAAGATAAATCACAAAAACGATGCGCCACCTCGGCTTAAACCTCGAGGATGTGAATCCTCGATGGCAGTCAGGAATCTAAGATTCCTGATGAGCCGAGGTTTGTTGCAGGCGCTCGTTTTTGGAGATGCTCGGG
>VGKP01000007.1 GCA_016866975.1 Candidatus Pacearchaeota archaeon | reverse complement strand
GAGATGACATTGAAATCGAACAATATTGACCTGCTATACGCCTCTTTCACAATCATCCTGACTTGAGATTCTTGATGAGGAAGTATGATATTCACTACATGTCCTTCAGACAATACCGGTCTTTCCCAATATGGCTGGAATACCATCGGTTCTTCAAAATCCTTTTTGCCATTCTTATTTGAATCGTTGAAATGTCCTATATATACATAATCTTTCAATCGAGTCTGCGGAGCGACTACATTATAGCTCTCTCCTGTCAATGAATGGCTTTGTCTAGCAGGCAGGGGGGCAGTAATATCTCCAAAAATAGAAGAAGCCAACAAAGTAGTGACCATCAGCTTTTTTACCAAGCTCATTACAAAGGCAAGAATTTTCGCTTTAAGAGTATTATGGTTGTCAAGAATGAACATCAATCACCTCTTTATGCGATTCGGATAGCCTCTCCGCCTTCACAAAGGTTAGGAAAGGATTGAAGAATCAACCTTAAACGTAATCAGTTTCAAACCCATAGAGAGGGGAACTTACTCAGTGAGAATATAAGTGTGGGGTTATGCAAAATGGCTTTTTATCTCATTCCTTAATAATCTCTTTCTAAAAGTATCCACTTTAGGTATGGAAACGTTATCTCCCCTAAGATCTTTTCTTGCAGTAGCCAGATTAAAGAGATAAGCCCCTAAGAAAGGCATTAACAGATGAATAATTTCTCAGTTTAAGATGCTCGTGAAGCTTATTCAAGAAATCTTCTTCTCTAGCATCCATTTTCTTTCAAACCTATTAGCTATTTATAGGTCACTATATATCCTATATAGATATATTAATTCTAAAGAATTTCTATATCCATTGTGTTTTACGACATTTGTGAGTGTGCTCCCCTAGTATGGAGATTGTCGCTCGACATAAAAAATAATTTCTAAAGAAAGAACAGTGGGGGCTGACACGACGGACTAATTCATCTTCTTAAATTGTGTGTAAAGCAGGCCTATAAAAATTGCAGAAACAACTAAACCAGAAATACTCGCAAATCCAGAAGCAAAACCAACTGCGTAATCAATAACTGCTAAAGCAGTATAGGCTATCAATCCTATTTTTTTCATCTTCCAAATGTAGATAAGTGCTGGAAGATATAGCAATGCAAGAATTATCGCAAAGATAGAATACCATAAAGGCATAAGCTCTACATTCGGAACTAAACTTACTGCAGACATTCCAATAACTGCTGCAATTAATGATAACGGAAATCCAATGAATCCTAGAATGCATATAATCGTAACTAAAATTGGTCTTTGAGTTCCTTCTTTTTTTGCCATGATAAATTAATAATGATTTTCTTATTTATAAATCTTCGCACAAACTTCCGCCTAACTGAAACTAATAAGTCAGCCCCCACCTACTAATATTCACTCGCAACAATCTCTCTATACTATTAACTGGCTTGCCCTCCTCCAAGCCCCCGACCACCCACGCACACTCACAAACGCTTCGAATTTTCTAAGAAAATCCTCGGGGGCGCTGCGCTTAAAATTTTCTCAGAATTTTACCCTCGCATAACAGCACTTTAACAGGAAAACATTCAGCTCATGTTTTCCCCAAATTTTTCGGCAATAATATTATTTTTATATAGTCAGAAAAACTTTGTTAAAGTGCGATGTTAGTAGAAATAAAATTTTAATTGTTAGAAACGAGCCGGGGAGCCCATATTGCGTTTGCTTCGCTCACGCAATACGATATCTTTTTAACCTTTCTTCTTTATTCATTATATGATGAAGAAAAAACACTTTAGGTTTTTGAGTTTAACATTTTTACTTATTGGAATTTTCTTCTTATTGAATTCAAAAACAGATATTACTGGAGCAGTTGTAGGAGTTTCAAATATTTCTTCTGGATTTAGTTTTATTTTCGGAATTGTTTTTATTTTAGTTTCTGCGATGTTTTTTGTTGGTGGAGAAAGATTAGAAAAAAGATTGGAAGAAGCTGAAGAAATTGCAAAAGAGCATCACTGGATCCCTTATCACGTATCCCCTGATTCTGAACCGATAGATAAAAGAGTGGATAAAAAAACTGGAAAATCGACTGGATTAGGCTACCTAAACGAATCAAAAGATTTTCCAGGACATAAAAACACTCCGGTCCAAGAGAGAATAGAAAGAATGATAACTAAACGTGGTAAAATTTTACCATATATCTCAGAAGATTTTAATAAGTTTAGAAAAGATCACAGAGGTGAAACTATTAATAGAAGAAATTCTTACGAGGAACAATTTTATGAACCTCACGCCGCAGGAGGTGGGAGAGTAATTGAAGTAAATTCTCATATTAAAAATGGAAAATTAGAACATTTTAATGAACTTGCAGATGGAGAGTATATTTGGGTAGTTGATAAAGAAGGAAATTTTATTGTTGGAAATAGAGGAGGGGTTGATGAAGCAGGAAATTTTTTTGGTATGATCCATGATATGTATCAAATGTCTTCTGATTTGGGGAGTGGGAAAAGACACAAGAAAATTGATAAAAGAAAAACAACTCTCCCTCATTCTACTTTGGCAAGAGGTTTAGATGTCTATGGTGCTGGAGAAGTCACCATAAAAGATGGTTTAATTAAAAGATATAATGCGGATTCGGGACACTACGCAAAACTAGAAACTGATGTTGGAGGCCCATATGAACCCGATAATTTTGTTAAACAATCGATCGAAGCATTTAAATTGTTCTCAAAAAAAGCTGGTTGGAAAGAAGTTAAAGGGGGTGCAAAATATAATTCACAACATTTTAATTTATGACTTTTTTTAATGCGGCATAAATTGCTTCAAAGGTTGGTTCTTTTCCTTCATGTTTCTTCAGTGTTGGAACATATTCCGTTCTAATATCATCTAAAACTAATTGAATATCTTCGCCTCTTTCATCAAGGTCACATAATGCCTCTAAATATACTCTTGATCTAAATTTAAACAAAGATCTTCTAATAGATTTTCTTCTAAACAATCCATATGAATCTTCCACAATTTCTTCTGGTTTAGAATAATTAACAAATTCTTCATAGTTCAAACCGACTTTTTTTTTCAAAAATTCATCTATTCTAGAAGTATCTTCTGATTCGACTTCCTCTTTTCTTTTTAATAAGAAACCTATATATGCATCAAAATAAGGTTTTCCAGTTTTTGTATTAACAAAAAAATCTCTATGGTTCAAACTAGGAGAACCATCTCTTTTTGGCAAATCAAATTTTGGTTTATCTTCTTTATTCATATTATGATGTAATGCTTTGCCAAATATATCTTTTTCGGTTTTCATATAAACCGAAGAATATTCTGTTCCTTTATAAAATTATCTATTTTTACTATTATTAAGTTACTACTTGAATAGTAGAGGCTCCCCCGCTCTGAAAAAATAGAGCCTTCGGTATTATCTATAATTAACAATTAAAATTTTACTTTCTCTGCTTCGCTCCTCGTCATGTCTTGCGGGCTCTCGCCTTAGGCTCTGGGCTGATAACAGCGATTATCTATTTCGGACTTGCAGTCCTCACCCAAATTTCACTTGATGAAACTTCAGATAATCGCGATTTTAGTTGTAATAATTTTTAGGGACTTAGAAAAAAGAAGGGCTTTGGGGCTTAAAGGATTTCATAAACCCAATCACGCTCTCCATCTGGTTGATGTGCTAGTGCTAATGTTTCAAGTCTAGGCATTTCACTTTTAAATCTTTGTGCTATTCTTCTTAGAAATTGATGTCTTTCAGAATCAGGTTCAAAGGCTAAGTTGGCAATTGGAAATGAATGTCCTGGAGCTAGCTCCCTACCAACTTCAAGAAAAGGCAAAATTCCGTCAACATAATCTGTACCCATTGCATTAAAAATAGTGGAAGTATGTACTTCCGCTCTTGCAATTCCTTTCTCAGATAGTAATATGTTATAATCTTTTCCTCTGTAATTCATAACACCTAAAACATGATACTCTCTTCCCATATATGTACGATTAGTTATATCTGATATTTTTACAGGAATAGCTTCAGAAGCTAAAACAGGTAGTAGTCTTACCGATACTTCACTAGGTCGAGGGCAATACCCTTTTTCATATTTCATAACTAATGTCATTTTGTAACAATAAGAAAATTGATTATTTTATAAATCTTTCTATTAATAACTACTATAAAGTTAATAAGCTAATCGGCACCAAAGCTCTTTATTCTTTTACTTGATGTATCGCTAACGCTCTTTGACGTCCCTAAAAATTACTCCGCGGATGCAGGTCGCCAGAACTGTGCTTCGCTCATAAGCTGGCGACGCAACTAACAGGAATTTAACGGAAAACTGCTCGGCTCGCTTTTTTCCCAAATTTATTTTTCGAGGTCGGAATTTTTCGGAACTAACGTAATCGAAAAAGAAGATAACAGGCATTAACTGGCTCACTGCATTGCATCTGTTCGCCCAAATTAAGAATTCTCTCCCACTCATAGCACGCTCCTAGCCATGAACACGTATCTTTTTATCTTTAGGAGGCAGTATCGCGAACACTGCCTCTATTTCGCCTTTTTTATACTCAGAATAAGTTTCCATCTTCTCGATTCTAGACGAGTATGGTCATTATATAACTTGTAAGGTTATACACTGAGTAATAAACCCATAGAGAGGAGGTCCCATCAATCAAAAAGAGCGATGAAACGTCCTCTCCTGGGAAAAAGAGGTGATAGTATTACTATACAGGAAGTATATTTAAACCTTTCGGTCTGTTGTAACTTCATAATGAAAACATAATTGCTAATCTGATGACAAGGCATATAAAGAACTTCTTATATACGTCGCAATGGATGAAGAGGATAAGCCTAGGCACGCTGTGCAAAAAGTAGGTCAGGAACAGATACACGGTCTTTTATTTTCGGACACACTGAGTTGGCAGTCCATAATTTATGATCTAATAAACACTGAGCAGCTAGAACCCTGGGATATAGACATTTCTCTGCTTGCGCAAAAATATCTTGAGAGAATTAAAGAATTGGAAGAAGAGAATTTCTTCATATCGAGCAAGGTCCTTCTTGCTGCAGCCATTCTCCTCAGAATGAAATCAGAGATTCTTCTACATCACGACCTTCCAGGACTGGACGAGGTCCTTTTTGGGAAAAAAGAAGAGAAAAAATACCATCAAGAAAGAATTGAGCTCGAAGGCGAGGTGCCAGGACTTATCGCAAGGACTCCATTGCCTAGATTTAAGAAGGTCACTCTGGAAGAGCTGATGTCAGCTTTAGGGAAAGCAATTACCACTGAAAACAGGAGGATAAGAAGGATTGTCGTAAAGAGGCAGCAGGAATTTGAAACAGCTTTATCTCTTCCTAAAACAAAAATCAACCTCAAAGATCAAATATCAGGAGTATACAGAAGATTGAGGGAAATTTTCAAAAGCAGGGAAAACCCGTATCCATTTTCAGAGCTTGCAGGAAAGAGCACTGAAGAGAGAGTCGCTACATTCGTTCCACTTCTACATCTTGACAACCAACAAAAAGTATGGCTTGAGCAGGAAGGACATTTTTCGGAGATTTGGATACTTCTAAAACATCTCTATGAAAAACAAAATTTAGAGCTTTTGGAAAAGATGAAAAAAGAGGCAGAAATAGAGATTGACTTAAGTGATCTGACTCCAGAAGAGCAAGAAAGAGCCGAGAAAGTCGAGGAAGAGTTCAAGGATCCTTTAGGAACAAAAGAAAGTCCCTTAAAAATAGATGATGAAGAGAAATAAGCTGGATAAGTCATAATTCTACATCATCAATGCCGTTAAACTCTTGGATAGTAATTGATTTAATCTTATCTCTAATTTCTGGTCTGACATGTGTAATTGTCATCTCCTTTCTACCTCCTATACTCTCACAATCATCTTCTATCAATGCGTCGGGAAAAACTCTTTCAACAACATCCTTATACTCTTCACTTTCATCACAAAAAACCAACTTTCCTTTTGGAAAATGATACTTTATTAATACTTTCCTGATCTCTTCTATTTGTTGAGGATTTCTACGTGAAGTAAGATAAAATACTTCAGCACCATTTCTTTTCCACTTTCTAATCTTTTCAACAGCATTCCCTATGGGGACGTAGGAACCATATTCATGCACTGAATGCTCTTTATTTTTGACTTGTTCAATAATCTCTTCTCTCGTATGCCCTATCGCATTCTTATGCATGATGATTGTGCCTTCGGTAAAAACCATAACTTTCATTCTATTCATTAAGCATCTTTATCAGCGCCTTATCAGTGAGTTCTTTCTCCTCTCCAGACTTCATGTCCCTGACCTTGAATTTTTTATTTTTTATCTCATTTTCCCCGATAAAAACCACAAATGGCACTGAATATGAATTTGCATATTCAAGGGCTTTCCCAACTTTATCAAAAGATAATATGCAGGAGATTCCTTCTTTTCTTATCTTCTGCGCCAATTTTACGCTTGCACCATTCTGCCCAATGGACAATATCAATGCTGTTGGCAATGAGGGTAATTTTATATTTGCCAGTTCTGTAATCCTCTCAAGCCCAAAAGAGATTCCAGTAGCGGGAATTTCTCTATCAAGATATTTTCCTACAACTTTGTCGTATCTCCCACCTCCAGCTATAGAGAGTCCATTTGAGGCGACTACTTCAAATATATTCCCTGTATAATAACTCAGCCCCCTTATCATCGTAGGTGATATCTTGACTTCCAGGCCATAGAGAGAACATTCTTTTTTCAATGCATCCAAATCTGAAGCTCCGTCGAATGCATTATCTATGAAGAAAGATATATCTTTCTCAAGGAGCTTGAATAAAGTGATTATCTGATTTGAGTCTGCATACTTCTTAAGATTCATTTTTACAAGGTCCTCCCCAATCTTCCCTATCTTATCCAGTTCCCTCATGACTGCCCTGATATCTTTGACCTCTACACTTTCTATCAGTGCTTGCAGAAGTCTCCTGTTGTTGACTCTTATCTCTGCAGGTATCTTCAACGCCTTTAGTATATCCATTACAGCAGCCAGGATTTCAGCATCTCCTTTTATCCCTACGTCACCGACGATATCGATATCGCATTGTGTGAACTGTCTGAATCTACCTGTGCCAGTAGGTTCATCCCTAAAAACCTGGCCTATTTGATATCTCTTAAATGGTAACTTTATATTTGGGTTTTGTTTTAATATCCTTGCCAGTTGAAAAGTAAATTCATATCTCAATCCTAAATTCCTGCCAGCCCTGTCCTTTAGTCTAAATCTTTCAGAGACTGCTTCATCTTCTTGCCCTAATGTATCTGATCTCATAAGCTCGTCAAATTCCACGACGGGAGTCTCTATTGGCGCAAACCCGTAGCTTTGAAACCATCTCTCAATTATTTTCTGCACGGCATTTCTCTTCAGAGATAAAGGTGGAAGGTAGTCCTGGAAACCTTTAACCGTATCAATTTCTATTTTCATTTTTTACTCCCCTGAACTGTATTGCCAGAGGCATATTTAACTGTTTGCTTCAACACTTCTCTTGTAACCTCTTTAGCAACAAGAAAGCATTCTCCATCGATATTTTCTCTATCTCTAACAAAAAGCACAATCTCTCCCTGTCCAGCATAAATTTCTTTTTCTCCCTCTTTGCCTATCAATGTCTTTTTCTTTAGTAATTCAAAGTCAGAAAAGTCTCTGGATTTCTTAAAAGAAAAAAGTTTATTTTTGTATAATTTTACAATTTTATAAAAAGTTTTATCAGAATAAGTTTTAGCTTCTCCATTTATTGCTCCGGCAAATCTCAAAAAACTAAATATTGCTTCTTCAGCTCTCCTTTGACTTTCAGGGTCTTCTAAAAATCCGCATTCCACACCCACGCCAATCTTATTTTGAATGTTCATAAAATAATCTGTTGAACCTGGCTCAAATTCATCAAAATTATATGCAATTACTTGAGCTGGAAGAGCTTGAGCTAACTCTAAACTCTGTTGTCCGCAAATAATAAATGGTATTGACTCCTTAGAGTTACTCGCATGTATATCCAGCATCATATCTGCTCTTTCCAAATAAGGCATAATCTCCCTGGCAGTTCTACCTTCAAGAGTATCTTTGATAGAATCGGGCAGTTCTTTAAGAAAAGCCCTATTCAAATTATATTCAACAAATCTTCTATTCCGCTTAATTGCCTCGAGATTTGCATAAATAAAGTAAACAACTCCTGCCTTTATTTTTAATTTAGGAATAAGTTTATCAAAAGCTTTTATTCCACAAACCTCATTGCCATGTATTGCAGACAGAATAACTAGAGTTTTGCCTTTTCCACTTCCAAGTAGTTTAACAACTTTTATATTATTTAATATTTCTTCATTCATTGAATTATTTCCCCCATTTTGACCATATTTTCCAATCTTTTTAAATTGAATGTTTTAAATTCAAATAAAAACCAAGGAGTTTCTCTTTCAGGATCCAAAAACAAGGAATTTGTTTCCTCAAGAGAGAAAACTTTTTTTAATATAGCTAAAACTGCAAGATTTTTTGTCCTTATGGCAAAGCTTTCGTAACCATTCGCCCTTGCATCATTCAATCGAACAGCAGAAATTAATGTTCCGTATCCTCTGCCTCGATACTCTTCAGAGACTCCAAGTTCTGCACCATAAAATGTTCTTTCAATATTAATCCCTCTCTCAAAAAATAGTGCACTTACTAACGGAAAATTTACAGATGCCGTTCTTTCCTTAGGAACTTTGTATCCAAAACTAAATCCTATTGGCTGCTCCTCTTCTTTAAGCATGTATCCTATAAATCCTTCCTGCCGAATAGCTTCAGAGATAAGTTCAACTTGATTAATATAATTTGGATAGAATTCTATAATCTTTCTCCCGCAAGCAACACATTTACCTAATTTAGAAAAGTCCACTTCTCCCACAATTCCTTTTCTTTCTTTGAATGAGAACGTTTTAGCAACATCGGGAGGCACTTGTTTCGGGGTATATTGGATTGTACATCTTTCAGAATCAGAAATGGGGAGACGCACACCTGAGCAAACTCTATCTTCATACCAAGGTGCCCCTTGAAAGACTCTTTTGTATACTTCCCCAAGAGCTATTTTGTTCTCAAGAGTTATTCTTTCTACAATTGGCGGTTGTTTAAAAGATTGCGTGACAGTGAAAACAATCAGCGTTCATTTAGCCTAAGCCTCCAAAATTTAGTTGAAGAGCAGCAGGGGAGAATCGAACTCCTATTTTCGGCGCCACAAGCCAACGTTCTGCCTTTGAACTAATGCTGCCTATGAAGGATAATATGCAAAGGGAGGGTTGACCCATAAGGGAACCGTAGGTTCTCTTAGGTATGAAAATAACCAGCACTTAAAAGTGCCTGTGCTCCGATAGAGTATATTAAGAGAGAGTACCGACTAGATTTGATTTTACTTTCAATGCCGATAAGGAGAATCCAGAGGATTCTCCAATCTAATTTGAGCGTTCATGTAAAAATGACTTATTCCTTCCTTTTAAAGTTTTCCTATTGAAATTTCCGCAGTTTTATATTTTGTTGAAAAGATATAATCATGAAAAGAATTTTAGTAGGTTAGTCAGCCATTAGGACTTTATAAGTTAAAAAATATCCATTCTGCGAAAGGTTTAAAAAGCTGTTTTTGCAACTTTTTAAAAGAATCACTCTCCAAATACCTGATTCCATTCCTATGCACATCCATCAGCCCAAACATACCCGCCTAAAACAAGAAGAAGTGAAAAATCTTTTGGAAAGATATAACGTTTCCGTCGCACAATTGCCAAAAATTAAGATTACTGATGTTTGCGTTCCAGAAGGCTCACAAGTCGGCGAAGTTCTTAAGATAGAGAGGAAAGATGGAGATAAAATAAATACTTATTTTAGGGTTGTGGCAGCATGAAATCTCATAGGAACATCCTGATTGAGAAATATCTCGAACAGCACTCTCTAGTGGAGTCTAATATCCTTTCTTTCAACGATTTCATACAACACAGAATGCAGCAAATTATACAAGAGATAAATGAGACCATCAATGTCGAAGAAGTTGACATCAAGTTAGGTAAATTAAGGATTGAGAAGCCAAATATCATAGAATCAGATGGAAGTACAAACCTGGTGACTCCGGCTGTAGCCAGACTCAGGAACCTGACTTACTCAGCACCAGTATATGTAGAGCTCACAGTCAAATTCGGGGGGCAGACAGACAGTTCAGAAGTGGAAGTAGGAAGGATACCTGTCATGGTCAAGAGTGCAGCATGTAATGTTTATGGTATGACAAGAGATCAGCTTAGAGAGCAGTATATGGATCCTCTTGACCCCGGAGGATACTTCATAATCAACGGAAATGAGAGAGTCATGGTTATGAGCGAGGATCTTGCCGCAAACCAGCCATTTATAGAAGAAGGCAGGCTAGGTCTTACTGTAAGATTATTCTCACAGAGAGGCTCTTACAGGATACCTACCACTATCTCTGAGACAAGTGAAGGGATTCTCGAATTGACATTCAGTAGACTGAAGAACATCCCTGCAATCGTAGTACTGAAGGCATTGGGAGTGATAAAAGAAGCAGATATAGCCCGTCAAATAAACCATGAAAATGACTGTCTTATCGTAAACTTATACGAATATGCAAAGATACAGAGTACAGAAGATGCTATGATGATGATTGCAGAAAAAGCAGGCATACAAGGAACTAAGAAAGAGATACTTGATAGGGTAAAGCAAAGGCTGGATTCATTCTTCCTGCCACATATAGGTTTGGACAAGTCTTCGAGGACTGAGAAGGCCCTTACGTTAAGCAGATTGATAAGTCTCTACCTCAAGGCAAAAGAGAACCCTGAAATAAGAACGGATAAAGACCATTATGCAAGTAAGAGAATCAAACTTTCAGGCGACCTTATGTCAGACCTTTTCAGAGTTAATTTAGGGATTTTAGTTAGAGACATCCAATACTCTCTGCAAAAAGTAGCTAAAAGAAAGAAATTCTATTCTATAAAGACAATAGCTAAATCGACTCTTTTCACTCAAAGGATTGAGAGCGCGATTGCTACAGGAAGTTGGATTGGAGAGAGATCTGGCGTTACTCAGAATATGGATAAGACAAACTATCTTGCGATGTTATCTCAGTTACAAAGAGTATCAAGCATGCTCCCAGGTGAACAGGAGAATTTCTTGGCGAGAACTCTTCACCCTACGCATTATGGAAGGTTCTGCCCAACAGAGACTCCTGAAGGAGGAGAGATAGGCCTTAGAAAGAATCTAGCCCTTCTAAGTAAGATCTCGACAGCAGCCAGTTTCAACGAACAGTCAGTCCTGCAGTCTTTTGCGAGCTTTGGACTCAATAAAGAATCTGATGAGAAAAGCAATGATATCTTCTTCAATGGTAGGTTCCTTGGATACACTGCAGATGCGCAGAAATTCGCCACGCTTGTCAGAAAATCAAGAAGAGAAGGTAAACTTCCAAAAGAAATTAGCATAAGATATATACCTGAGACAAACCAGATCTTGATGTCTACAGAAGTAGGCAGAGTTCTTAGGCCACTTGTTGTTGTAGAAAATGGATCAGCTCTTCTTAAAGACGAACACCTCGTATTACTAGACAATGGCAAGCTGAAATGGGCAGACCTTGTGAAAGAAGGCAAAATAGAATATATAGATGCGGCAGAGGAAGAGAACGCTCTTGTAGCACTATATCCAGAAGAGATTACCAATAATCATACTCATACTGAAGTCCATCAAATAGACCTTTTCGGCCTAATCACATCTCTCGTTCCTTTCGGAAACCACGATCAGTCTTCTCGTCTTAACAGAGGTAGCAAAACTCTGAAACAATCATTGGGTATTTATGCCGCTAACTATCTAGTCAGACTGGACACAGATGTCTCCGTATTACATTACCCTCAGAAGCCTCTTGTCAGGAGCTTCATATATGATACATTGGAAGTATATCCTGCAGGTCAGAACATCGTAGTCGCCATCATGCCATTTGAAGGCTACAATATGGAAGACGCAGTGGTATTAAACAAAGGTAGCGTCGATAGAGGTATGGGTAGAAGCACATACTTTAGACCGTATAGTGTAACAGAACTACAGTATGCTGGAGGATTGTCAGATGAGATAGTTATCCCTGACAAAGACGTTTCAGGTTATAGGACAGAAAGCTCGTATAGGTTCCTTGAAGATGACGGAATCGTCTACCCAGAAGCAAGCATGAGTGAAGGGGAAGTCGTCATAGGAAAGACTACTCCTCCAAAGTTCCTTAGTGAAGCAAAAGACATTAGTATTCAGTCAAAGAAAGAAGCAAGCGCAGCAATAAGGCAAGGAGAGAGAGGAACAGTTGACGCAGTTTTCGTGACAGTAAATGAAGAAGGTAACAAGATTGCGCAAGTAAGAGCAAGAGACAGCAGATTGCCAGAGCCAGGAGATAAATTCTCTACCCCTCACGGACAGAAAGGAGTCATAGGACTTATCGCAGACTCAGAAGACATCCCATTCACTTCAAGAGGAGTCAAACCAGACCTTATGTTTAACCCTCACGGTATACCTAGCCGTATGACTGTAGGATATCTTATCGAGCTTCTTGCAGGTAAGACTGGAGCCATAACAGGAAAAATAATCGACGGAACATCATTCACTGGATGCAGTGTCCAGGAGCTGGAGAGCCAACTAAGAGAGCTAGGATTCAGTTATGATGGAAAAGAAATTATGTACAATGGAATTACAGGAAAGAAGATGGAAGCCAAAATATACATTGGAAATATGTATTATCTTAAACTAAAACACATGGTCAAGAATAAGATGCACGCAAGAGCATCAGGAAAGGTCACATTGCTTACAAGACAGCCAATTGAAGGCCGTGCTCGTGGTGGAGCACTAAGATTGGGAGAGATGGAGCAGCAAGCACTTGTAGGTCATGGAGCATCTCTCCTTCTAAAGGAGCGTTATGATTCAGACAAGACAGTAGTATTTGTCTGTAAGGATTGCGGAAGCATGACATACGAAGACACAATCAGAGGAAAAGTAGTTTGCAATCTTTGCGGCTCAAATGAGGCAGAGCCATTAGAGATGTCTTATGCATTTAAACTCCTAGTAGATGAGCTTCTTGGATTGGGTATTCAGACAGACTTTGAATTAAAGAATAAATACGAACAATGAGACAACAATATTTCAGAAAACAAGTCAGAGCATTGAAGTTCAGCCTTCTTAGTCCTGACAAGATTAAGAAACTTAGTACTGCCAAGATAGTAACCCCTGAACTTTATGATATAGATGGATTCCCTGTAGATGGTGGGCTTATGGACCTAAGACTTGGAGCGATAGATCCAGGAGTGAGGTGTAGGACTTGTGGTAAGAGAGTAAAGGAATGTACAGGTCATCCAGGAAGCATTGAGTTGGCAAGACCAACATTCCATATAAAATATATTCCTCTGATAGAGTTGTGCTTGAGGAGCTTCTGTTCAAAATGTGGAAAGCTTACACTTAGCGACGAAAAACAGAAAGAATATGCTCCTAGCTTGAGAGCAAAGAAAGCCAGAGATGCTAAGAAATGCCCTCATTGTTCAGAAACTCTTGAGAGAGTGAGATTGGAGAAGCCTAGCATTTTCATGCTTGTAAAGAAAAGGATTTCTCCAATAGAAGTAAGAGAGAGACTTGTCCTGATAAAAGATGAGGAGCTAAAGAAGATAGGAATCAATGCAAAGACGTGCAGGCCAGAATGGGCAGTACTTTCTCTATTGTTGGTTCCTTCGGTCACTGTAAGACCTAGCATAACTCTTGACACAGGAGAGAGAAGCGAGGATGATCTGACACATAAGCTTTCAGACATAATCAGGTCAAACCAAAGACTTTGGGAAAACCTCAACGCAGGAGCACCTGAAGTAATCATAGAAGACCTCTGGGATCTTCTGCAATATCATGTAACCACATTCTTTGACAATAATATTTCAAGAATACCTCCTGCAAGGCATAGGTCTGGACAACCTCTTAAGACGATTACAGAAAGAATAAAAGGAAAAGAGGGAAGAATACGTCAAAATCTAGCTGGAAAGCGTGTAAACTACTCGGGCAGAACAGTCGTCTCACCAGACCCATTCATCAAGATAAATGAAGTGGGTGTACCATTCGAGATTGCTAAAATAATCACAGTGGCCGAGACAGTCACTTCTCTTAACATAGAGGCGATGAAAGAATTAATTAGAAAAGGTTCAACATATCCTGGTGCTAATTATGTTATAAGGTCTGATGGTAAGAGAAAGAGGATTACAGAAGAGCTAAAAGAAGAGCTCTGTGCTGAGATACAGCCCAAATACAAGATAGAGAGACATCTAAGGGATGGAGATATAGTTCTTTTCAATCGTCATCCGAGCTTGCACAAGCAAAGCCTTATGGCGCATTATGTAAGAGTCTTACCGAACAGGACATTTAGATTGCACCCTGCAGCTGCTACCCCTTATAACGCAGACTATGATGGCGACGAGATGAACATTCACAGTCCTCAAACTGAAGAGGCATTAGCAGAGGCCAAGATACTCTTGGATGTCAATGCAAATATAATATCCTCAAAGAACAACATGAACTTAGTAGGCACAATAGCTGACGCAGTGACTGGCGCTTATCTTCTAGGGAAAGATAGCATGAAGAAAGGTGACGCCGATCAGGCTTTATTCTCTGCAGGAGTAATCAATACATTGAAAGGGCAAGAATTGAAAGGTTTGGATGTATTTGCCCAGGTGATGCCAAAGAATTCAGGAGTAAAAATCCCAGCAGAATTGACAGGCAGCGGTTCATTCGGAGTTGAAGATGGTGAGATGATAAAGGAATTAGACAAAGAATTTGGAAGAGATATCGCAGTAGATTCATTAATGAAAGCATTCGTACTTGGTTCCATATATCTCTCTAGGAAAGGATACACTCTATCGGTTCAAGACTTGAATGTATCAGAAAAAGTTAAGAAAACTACTGATGAGATAGTCATGCAGGCAGACAGTAAGACACAAGAAGTCATAAATAATTTTAAGGAAGGCGAACTTACTCCATTACCTGGAAAGACACTTGAAGAGACAAGAGAAATAAAGATCTCCCAGATTCTAAACGAGGTGCGGACGGAGATAGGAAAGGTTGTACAGGCTAACTTCCCTATTGATGGAAATGTCAATAAGATGATTAGCGCGAAGGCTGCTGGAAGCATGCTTAATATTACTCAGATTGGTTGTTGCGTAGGTCAGCAATCTCTCTGGAATAAACGTATCAACTTTGGTTATACTCAAAGGACGCTTTCTTTCTTTAAACCTGGAGACATAGGCCCAGAAGCGCGTGGTTTCATCAAGTCGTCATTCTTTGGTGGATTGAAACCAAGTGAATTCTTCTTTGGAGCAATAACTGGAAGAGACTCCCTTATGGATCTGGCTCTCAGAACACCAAAATCAGGTTATTTATACAGAAGGCTTGTAAGCGCACTTCAAGACCTTAAGGTTGCTTACGACGGGACAGTAAGAGATGCGTCCGAAAACATTGTACAATTCGTCTATGGAGATGATGGGAAAGATGTGGCAAAGTTGCATATGAAAGAAAGTAAAGTCTCTCCAGGCGAAGCAGTAGGAGTAATAACTGCACAAAGCTTTGGAGAAGCATCTACGCAGATGGTATTGAACGTATTCCACTTCGCAGGAGTCGCACAAATGCAAATCACTCAGGGTCTCCCAAGAATAATTGAAATTTTGGATGCAAGAAAACAGCCTTCAACTCCTCTCATGGAAGTAGCTCTTGAGAAGGAATATAATAATGAGAAAGACGCAAAGGCAATTGCTGAAAAGATCAAGGAAGTAAAGCTAAAGGAGATAATATCTGAGATAAAGATAGACTTCGCAAACAAGAAGATAGAGATAGCCTTGGATCAAAAGGCCCTGAAGACAGTTCATGCAGGTGGGCAGAAGATAATAGAGAGGCTACAGGAGAAAGGATTCAGTGTCAAGGGCAATGAGTCAAAGATAAGCGTTCATGTCCCTGACATGGATTTCAAAGCAATATATAAACTAAAAGAGAAGATGAAAGAGACCGTGGTCTCTGGTGTGAAGAATGTCAAACAAGTAGTTATTGCTAATAGAGGAAAAGAATATGTCGTATTGACTTCAGGTTCAAATCTCGAGGAGATAATCAAAGTTAAAGGCGTCGACAAAGACAGAGTGAAATCAAACGATATTCATGATACGGCAAGAGTATTGGGTATTGAAGCTGCAAGACAGACAATAATAAATGAGATTAAAGATGTACTTCAATCACAAGGCCTAGATATAAATGAGAGACATTTCAAATTGATTGCAGACGCCATGACTTCCTCAGGCGTAGTTAAAGGAGTCACACGTATGGGTATTATTTCTGAGAAAGCAAGCATCCTTGCACGAGCTACATTCGAGATTCCTGACAAGCAATTTATCAATGCAACAATTCAAGGCGGAAGAGATGAACTAAGTTCAGTAATTGAAAACATTCTCCTAAATCAGGCTATCCCTGTTGGTACCGGCCTTCCAGGCCTTCTCGTCAAGATAACAGGGCCATTGGTAAACAAAGATCTAGAAAAAGTAAAAGCAAAAACCAAAAAGAAGTCTGAGGTATAAAAGTCATGTCAACTAAAATAAGTATCGATCAAAAACGTGGAACTGAACGTGTTACAATTGCCCTTGAAGATAGAGGGGTAGACTATTCTTATAAGAACCTTGCCACACACGCACATTACGGAATTCCATTTACTACCATCAGCTCAAAATACCGAGAAATCACTGAAAAAAGTTCTCTTTCTCTCAAACTTACTGCAATTTTTGGAGTTATTGGGGCAGGTATGTTCGTAACATTCCTTATCACAAATAAGGCTTCCTATCTCTCAGCCATGTGGATTTATCTTTTTATTACACTTGTTTGCGGCCTCTATTATTATTTTTCAGTAAAGAGTTATTTTATTATAGAACTCCTTGATGGAAGAAGTCTTGTAATGTTAAAAGATAAACCATCTAAAGAGGAGCTAGAAAAGTTTGTTAAAGTGATGTACCAGGCTCAAAATAACTTTCTCAAGAAGCATAAAGTAAAAATACAGATGGAGAATTAATTCATTTGCCGACGAGAAAATCACCAATAAGTTTATATACTTCAGAAATAAAATGAAAATAAGAGGAAGAAGTTAAATTTTTAATTAAGAATGACAACATTTGATCTACAAACTATCAGATACATAAACCTGCTTGATTCCACGGCAAAAGTCAAGACTAGAAAATGTTTCAATTACAATAATATGATAATATTTGCTGTCCCAAGGGCCCTCATGGCGAAAGCTATCGGCCCAGGTGCTTCTCACATCCACAGCATACAGGAAAAATTGGGCAAGAAAATAAGAATAATAGGGGAAGCAAATGATGTCGAAGAAGCAGAAAAGTTCATCAAAGATATAGTCGCGCCAATTACATTCCATTCATTGGAAATAAAGGAAGGTACATTGATTCTTACTGCAGGAAGCCAGAGCAAGGCTGCCCTAATCGGCCGCAACAGAAGAAGGGAAGATGAGCTACAGCAGATAATCAAGGACACGTTCGGTATGGATCTAAAGATAGTGTAGTGAAATGTTACAAAGCACTTTGGGTTTTAACTTCTACTTAAATTTAGAGGATTTATACGAGCTTTAATTATCCTATTTATTCAATGATATTAATGATTTCATCAGCAAATAAATTCTTTAAGCTAAAGGTTTAAAAACCACTTTTTGCTCTTCAAAATATGGGTTTAATGAATGCACGAAAGATGATGAAGCGCCAGAAGAAGTTTAAGTGGAGTCAGCGCATGTATAAAAAAAGGATGCTGGGCCTTAGAGAAAAAGTTGATCCACTCGAAGGTTCATCACAGGCAAAAGGAATAGTCATTTCTAAATTCCAGAAAGAAGCAAGACAACCAAACTCTGCAATGAGAAAGTGTTGCAAAGTCCAGCTTATTAAGAATAGTATTCAAGTAGGTGCATTCATTCCGCGCAACCTAGCACAAAAGTTCATCGACGAACACGATGAAGTCATAATCGAGCGCATCGGCGGTCGTATGGGTCGTTCTAAGGGAGATATTCCAGGAATCCGCTTCCAAGTCATAAAAGTAAATGAGCAGCCATTGCATCTTCTCGTCAAAGGAAAGATCGAGAAAGGTAGAAGATAAACATGACATTCCTACAATCTCCCCCATCTGCTTTAAATCCTACAATACATCATTACGATCATCTCACTCCTAAAGAACTCTCTGAAAGAAAAAGGAAAGAACTATCTTATTTTGAGTATGTTGCAGAATGTATACAGGGACTAGAAGTAGGAAGAGAAACGGATGTAATGTCTACAAATACTGAGATAGTAAAATCTCAGAAAAGCCTAAGGACTCTCTTACAAAGAAAATCGTATTGCTTAATGAGAATGCAAGAGGGCGCTCAGAATCTCATTAACATTTTAGGTGATAGAGCCAATAAATTTGAGGTTTTTGCTGAAGAAAGAAAAACAGGATACATACATTATCATTTAAAAATAAGGAGAAAACGGGCATGACAACCCAATCACAAACTGAACATAGCGAATCATTCAAAATCTTTGATATCTACGATACGCAAGATATCGTAGTCAAAGACCCTTCTCTTAAACCTTATCTAAATCTCGGTAACAAGCTCCTCCTCAAGTCATATGGCAGAAGAAAGGAGAAGTTTGCAGTGGGGAAAATACCAATAATTGAACGCTTAGCAAACCGTCTGGCAGTACCGGGACATGTTGGAAAGAAACACAAGGTAATAACTAGCTGGTCATCTGGAAAATACAATCGTAATATGAAGACAGTTCTTCAGACTCTAGAAACAATACAGAAAAAGACAAATAAGAACCCTATTCAAGTATTAGTAGAAGCGATTGAGAATGCTTCTCCAAGGGACGAAATCACAGTAATAGAATCTGGAGGGGCAAGATACCCTCAAGCCGTAGATTGCAGTCCATTAAGAAGAATAAACCTAGCATTGAGATGGATGATTCAGGGAGCTTATGGAAAATCTTTCGGAAAGAGGACTAAGATGGCAGATGCACTTGCAAACGAAATCCTCAATGCTGCGAAGGGGACAATGGATAGCTTCGCCATGATGAAGAAGAACGAAGCAGAGAAGCAGGCAGATGCTGCAAGATAACTATTCTAATTAAATATTTCATTGCATTTTCAGAGAATCATTCACTTCACTTATCAATTTAGCCTCCAATTGATACAAAATACCTCTTGAGACAATTCGCGGCCAAACTGCTTCAGTGTAAGAAGTTTCAGAAACAAATTGACTAGAAAGGGGAAAAGCATGGACATAAATTCCCTGCTGTTTCTCAAGTGAGATATTCGATGCTCTCAAGAAAAAAGCACCATACTGTTCGGGAGCAAAATGCCCATACTCTGCACGAGAAGGAGTTGGCAACTGAAGAGCTAAAATGGAAGCAAATTCAACAATGCCTTCACTTGACGCCGCCAACATAAGGCATTCAGCTTTAGAAAGAGAACGATTACGGGAAACGCCGTCAGCAAAAGCAAATAGGGCACGAAAACGTTCGACTTCTGAATATTTTACTTGCTCAAATTCGACTTTCAAAGGCTCTCCCAAGACCGTCCATTCTCTCCCACGATATACTTGCCATCCCTGAAGAGAATATTTTACGGGCTCTTCCTGTGTCAAGCAAGCAGATGCTCTCTGATTCAAAACAAAGGATTCATACTCCTTCGTCTCTTCCCATACTTGGAGTCTGCCTCTGCTCATCTCTAACAGATCCATACAATTATCTAAGAGAAACTTTGATATAAATCTATCTAAAATAATACCTTAAGAAATCATTTTCCGCAATAACTCCACCAGTAATGCTGCTTCCCGATGTCCCAGAACTAGAAGAAGTATCTTGTGGAGGAGGAGATGATGGAGGTGGCGACGAAGGTGGAGGTAAGGTCTCTGATGGAGGCTGAGTGCCTGCAGGAGGCTGTGTCCCAGTAGGAGGCTGCTGAGGAGGCTGCTGATTTCTGAATTTGTCTTGCTCTTGCCTAAACCGCTCTTGCTCCTGTCTAAACTGGTCCTGCTGCTGCTGGAATTCTCTCTGCCTCTGATCATTATCTCGCCTCTGTTGTTCACCCTGATCCCTCTGCTGCCTGCCCCATTCTTCCATCACTGCTCTGCAAGCCTCAGGAGTAGTTGCACCTTTCTGCCTGCAAGGTTCAGGGAATTTACCTTGATTTCCTTGTTGACGATTATCAAAACGCCGATCATCTTTTCCAAACTGATTGCCCTCATTGGCATTATTGAATCTCTGTTCATCCTGGAAACATCTGCAAGGATTGCTTGGATCTATACTGGAGAAACTGCAATCCCATCTTCCCCCTTTCTCAAGACATTGTCGAGCAAAGTTCTCTTCATATTCTCTCATCTTGTTCGCTCGATTCTTGCTTGCCTGAATCAGTATCTTCTCACAGGCTTCTTTGGTAGTCGCACCTGCTTGCCTGCACTCAGGCGGAAAATTCGCAGGATTCACACCCTTGCCAGTATTCATTCTCTTTCCTTGTTCTGATACGCCAGGACCATTGCCCTCAAATGAAAATTCATCGTTAAAACTGCCAAAGTTTTCAGGACCAAAACCCCCATAATGGCCTGCAACATTATTGACTGCAGCATCAACAGAGTCAAAACACTTTAGTCTGTCTTCAGGATCCTTTATCTCCCTGCATCTTGAGCCTGAAGTAGAAGAAAACTGGGGTCGTCTCTCTCCACCACCTTGTAATCTCATTATCTCTTCGCATCTTCTAGGAGAATTTCTATCACTGCAACTCAAACCAGCATCTTTACACTCTTGCGGGAAATTTTTCTCACACATAAAAGTACCGCACTTTCTGGGATCTTTTATTCCTGCATCAATGCATTCCTTTGGCGTATTTTCCTTGAACATTATTTCTTCGCAGATTCTACGTGCATCCCGCTCATTTGTTACTTTTTGCTTTTTAAGTTCTTCTTTACATAATTCAGGAGCATGTTTCTCAATCATGACAAGAGAGCATTCTTCAGGAGTCTTGGCTTTTGCTTCTTCACATTCCTTGGGTAAAAATCTGCTAAATTGCTCTCGATTAATACCTTCTTGAACATCTGCGAAAGCATCTTGCAAGTGCTCAGGCAATGTCTCTTCAATCCCTTCTGTCGCATCATCCATTTTCTCACACGATGCTTTATCTCCCTTATTCTCACACGCATTAACAAGGGGAGCAACAATACTGCACCGTGTTGCAAAGTCCTTAAAAGTGATTTCATCACACTTGCATTGCGCCCCTTTGCTCTGCATACATTGAATCATGATATCCTTAAATTTTTTTACTTCTTCTTTTTGAGAATCGGTTAGTTTCTTGTCTTGATCCTGTCTCCACTTAGGAGTTTCTTTGTCAACTCTACAGGTTTTTGCATATTGGGAAGGATCAATCTTTGCAAGTTCTTGACAAAGTGTCTTTATCTTATCAGCAACAGCGACTGCTTTTGCATTCAACTCTGCTTGCTGAACAACTCCATCCACAAGCTCCTTACGGTCTTTTTCAGGAACTCTTTCTTTAAGTTCTTTAATTGTATTCTTGACAGCTGCAGAATCTCTCTGTATTTTCTCTTTCTTTTCAGGATTGGCTTCTTTCTCTAATTTTGCTGAATATTCTCTGTATGATTCATATGCCTTCTTAGCAGCCTCAAAGTCTCCCTTTTCTATAGAAGACTTAACTTCAAGTGCTTTTTGACGGGCATTATCATCATCTGATCTAAAATTTGTACGTACACCCTCCCACCAATAAAGCCAACTCCCAGGGGTCAAAGAAGTACTGCCCTCAAGCTTCTCATCTTTATATTCCTCAGGTATTGCGCTTGAAGATGAACTGCCACTTTCAGTCTTTACATCAGTATTGGTAGAAGCACTCTTTGAAGAATCAGGAGAAGCAGAGACGCCTGCAGCAGTTTCGGAAGAAGCAACAACTTTGGCCTCCTCAGCCAAAACAAAACTTAGTGAAAATATAACGAGGAATAAAGTAACAGACAAAACAAAAACACTAGCACTCACCCCTTTCATCACTCAACAAATGTCCTCTGCTATTTAAACACTTCCATAAGGCCAGAAATTTTGCAAAAGCTTAAAAGCATAATTATTTTTATAACTATAATGGCAGAAAGAGCAAGATGCGACATATGCAATCAGGAATTCAAGGATAACGATGGCCTTTCACAGCATCAGAAGGCTAAGCATGGAGTACATATGCCAAATTCTAGTTCAAACAAATCATCTCCTCAATTGATTCAATCAGGCAAAAAGACTTATCTGATAATAATAGGCATATTTGTAGTAATTGCACTGTTCTGGTATTTCAAATCGCAACCAAATGGAAATGTTGTAATTAACATGACAGATGTCATAGGTTCTGGAAGGCCGGTGAATGGAAATAGCAATGCTCCAGTCACAATCGTAGAGTTCTCAGACTTTCAATGCCCTTACTGCGTAGTCTTTAGCAAAGAAACATATCCTCTGATTAAAAGAGATTACATAAGCACAGGAAAAGTCAAGATGATATTTAGGAATTTCCCTATTTATCAAGCGCATCCTCAAGCAATGCAAGCAGCAGAGGCCGCTCTCTGCGTCCATAAAGAGGGAGGAGATGAATCATTCTTCAAGTACCATGACAAATTATTCCAGAACTATGAAAGCCTTCCAGAAGAAAAGCTGATATTATGGGCTAGCGAAATGGGTTATAATATAACTTCCTGCCTGCAAAGCAAGACACTAAGAAACGACGTCCTGAAAGACCTCGAAGATGGTGCAAAATCAGGAGTGCAAGGCACGCCTTCATTCTTCATCAACGGAAAGATGATTGCTGGAAACTTGCCTTACACTGAATTCAAGAAAGTGATTGATAGCTCACTAAGATAAGTTTTTCAGTATATCTGAACGAGTAATTACCGAGAAAGAAGTAAGAATATAAAAACCGGGAGAATTAACTTCTTCTTTTTTTCTTAACTTTCTTTTTCCCTCTACTTCTTAACCACGCCTTAATCTTTCGAATCTTAGAATTCTTACCCTTGCCACTCGCTCCACGCCCTCCAGAACGTTTCTTGCCTGCCTTTTTCCTTGCTTTCCTAGCCATACTGAATATCGGCTGACGCGCTGGACTCGGTGGAAGAAGTGCCTTCAACATCGCCGTATCAATCTTAACCTTGCGACATGTTATCAAGGTGATCTCTTCCGCGCCATCATGCAAAGCTTAACAGGTACAGGTTTCGTCAAGTGAGTTATAGTCCAGTCACCTGATTTATAGCTGCTTTCCTGACAGAGGCTTCGATGGTCACATCCTTTCCAGGACAACCGATTTATCCGTGTTCAGCCATCACATCAAGAACATACTTGCTTTTAATGATATCTTACTTCTAAAAAGTGTCTACAATAGATTCTAAGCAATAATCTTTGCACCTTAATCTGGGATTTGTTGCGGCATAGAGGTATGAACCTGCAGGAGATCGAGGGGATTCTTGACTTTCTTAAGCTGTTCTCCAGAGATATGTGTATATATCTGGGTAGTATTGAGGGAGCTGTGCCCGAGCATAGCCTGTATTATCCTTATGTCCGTTCCTTGCTCGAGAAGATGAGTTGCGAAGCTATGCCTGAAAGTATGAGGGGTTATTTTCTTCTGTATGCCAGTCCTCTTCCTAAGGCCCATTATTATTTTCTGTATATTCCTGGTAGTCAAGGGTTTATCTTTGGAAAAAAGATAAGTATAATTCCTATCTTTAAGATATGATTCAATATCTTTAACAAGTCCCTCGGAAAGTACAATCATTCTGTCTTTAGATCCCTTACCTCTTCTTACCCATCCAGTAAATTCCTTGAAATTGATTTCTTGCACTTTCATATTGACAAGTTCAGATACTCTTAGTCCTGAAGAATAAAGAAGAGATATCATAAGTCTTGATTTCTCAGTGTCTGTAGAATTAATAAGTAACCTTATCTCATCTTTAGAAAGGACTTCCGGTAGTTTTTTCTCCTTCTTAGGCATCTTAACTTGTGCAAAATCTTTCTTTAGTATCTCTACAAAGTAAAATTTCAGAGCGGCAGCCGCAAGCATAATAGTGTTTTTAGATTTAGTTTCGAATAAGCCAGAAAGATATGTCTTTGCATCATCAATATTCACATCCAAGTCACTCTTATTGCTGCTTTTAAGAAACTTATCGACAAAGAAACAATAATTTCTCACAGTGAGGGGAGAGAATCCCCTCAAACGTAATTCATTCTTTAATTGATTAAGTGTTTCCATCCTCTTTTTTTACCAAATCTATACCGAATAAAACGAACTTCTATTTAAATCTTCCTCAAGTTAGATTTTTATACTCGATAAACGTTTTTTACATATGAACAAAAAAGCTTTCCTCAACATTCTATTATCTACAACAATTACTCTTCTGCTTATAAGTGCGATAATTTTTTATATTATCTCATATCCAAAAGAAAGCGCTTCTTCAGCAAGAGCAATAAGCGAAGAAGCAGTCAAAGTATTTGCAAATGCCTCAGAGAATTTAAATATTAAAAGGCAAGGCAAATCAAATAATCAATCAAATAGTACTAGTCCTGAAAATGGACAAGGATCATTTTCAATAGTGGGAAGGACAGTTCAAGAATGAGTTAATTATATCATATAAAGACAGGAATGCTTTTAAACTACGCATCATGCAAAGACTTATGGATGAAAAAAAAATGATGAAAATGGCCGTAATTGCTGGAGCTTCAGAAGCCATGAAATTTAAGGATAAAAATCCTTCTGCTTCTGCAGATGAAGTCATTCGCCATGTCAATAGTAAGTCATCAGAGATAATAAGCAAGATAAATACAGAACAGTAAGTTTTTTAACATACCTTTCTAACTCTTTTTATGCGGGGGTGCCTGAGCGGTTAAAAGGGCAGGACTTAAGAAGTCATTCGCTCGTTAGAGCGGAATCCAACCAGGATGGGTGAACCTTTCTTCAAAGGAAGGTTGATCCAAAAGGAAACCTTGGTTTCCTTAGGAAATCCTGTGGCTTAGTGCCTACGGAGGTTCGAATCCTCCCTCCCGCATCTTACCTTTCTGGCATCTTCATGTGCATATTTTTATAATCTCTAAGAGAGGTATTAGTTTATGGATGAAGAAAGGTACAAAGAGTGGGTGGGTAGTTCAAACCATATGTTTCTTACAAGCTTCACATATTCCATGCACATCCAGCTGAAAATGACACACGTCTCCTTTAATCCCTTGTTTGAGAAAATCAATCTTATTCAGATGAAAGTGTTCCGTTTTTCCACACTGCTCACAGATAAAATGACAATGACCCCCTTCTTCTGTAGAGTGCAACATCTGACGATTACAGCTGTAGGCATGAAGTACCCTTTTTTCACGAAGATCCTTCAGAAAGCGATATACTGTTGCAAGTCCGAGTTTAGAGTCTTTCTTTCGTGCTTTTTCAAACAGTTCTTCTCCCGTGAAAAAAGAAGTAAATTTGTCTAGTTCCTCCTGGAGTAAGTGCTTTTGCCGTGTTTGTCTAGATAATTTTGCCATAGTTCTTATTGAGAATGAGAATCAGTAATGTTTTAAAGATTCCGCTTTGTAAGACATCTATGAAGATAGCAGTTGTAGGAAAAGGTGGATCAGGGAAATCAAGCATAGCGTGGCTCTTATCTATGCACGCTTCTCAGAAAAAGAACGTGCTTGCTATCGATGCGGACTATAATATGGATCTTGCAACAAATTTACAGTGGAACCCTGCCATGCCGACGAAGTATCTCAACCACGCTGAAGGAGACTTCTATGCGTATCAAGGTCTTTCAGAATTAGATTACTATGTAGACCTGCCTGAGAAGAACCTCAAAGAATTTTCACTCTCTCCTCCTGATCAGTTTACAAAAAAATATGCTCACTCGCTATCTCATCAACTCTCGCTGATGGTCTTCGGAGGATTGCATGAAGATCTCCTCTATGGCCATCGCTGTAGCCATGCCTATATTTCAGCACTCAAATATTACCTTCCTCTTTTAAAGATCAAAGAAAATGAAGTAGTCGTTGTAGATTCTGTTGCAGGCATTGATATGGTTGGATATGGTCTCTATCTCGGAGTGGATGCACTCATCATTGTAACTGAACCCACAGAAAACAGTAAAAAGGTGGCGGCTCAGATCAAGGTAATTGCAGATGAATTTGGCATTCCGTCTATTCAAATAAGGAACAAGGAGCAGAAGAGCGAAGAGATTTCGTTTTCATTGGATGAAGGAATACAAACGTGTGATTATAGGAAGATAAGTGCTGCAAATAAGAGTACTGCTACACGGCTTCTCGATTCCATCCAAAGAACCACCAGAGATGCGCATTGGCAAAGACACAAACGATGGAAGGAGAAATATGATATTCAAAAGGAAAGGAATAAGGTACGCCCCTTTATGTTCAATAAAATATTGGAGAAGGGAATATGAATAATGAACATGTACATGTACATATAGTGGGAGAGTGTGCTTCAAGAGTAGAAGAATTACCTAAAGTCTGGCAAGATATTGCTGCAGGAAGCCCTGACTACCGTATGCGCCTCAGAGATGAATATATGCACATGGCACAACTATTTCATCACAAGCTCCATGCGGGCAAAGTCGATCTCTATGACAAACGAACGGATTTAGTCGGTTACAAGCAAGCATTTCAGGGACTCTTTGGTACCTTAGCTGATGAAGCGTTGAATTTTTATGGACACGATTTTAGAGTGCAAGAATATCCTGACTTTGCAAGTATTGAGTCAAGGCTTAATCAAGCGGATAAAGACTATGAAGACAAGGCAAGAATTGTGAGGATCGGAAAGAATCTTTTCAAAGAATTCGGCTATGATCTCCCTGCTTCGTTTTATCATGTGCATCTTGCACCTCTGGCACGGGAGGAAGTCTGTGAAATCAGACCACTGCGCTTCAGCGAAGATGACAAGCAAAACGCGCGCGGTTGGGATGCTTCACTCCATGCACAAAAAGTATTCCCGATGCAATTGACAATTCAAAGTATGTCTTCGCAAGAAGGCTTTTTCTGGGAACACGGATGTGGATGTAATCATGGTCTCTCCAGAGTTGGAAAGGCAGACTCTGCGTTTTCCTACAAAATGCGTCCAGAAATGCGAGACACTTGGATTAAAGATTTTGTCTGGACTGCTTGGTACGAGTACGCTTTCTTCCCATTCACACCTGTAACAAAATATCTGACTGGAAATGTTGTAGAGTTTACATAAATGGGATTAACTGGCCAATCTTGTCACTTATCACGCCAAGAAATATCCCTAACTTATCAAAGAAAGCAAACCTTTAAATATAACTAAATAGATATATCACAAAAACGATGCGCCACCTCGGCTTAAAAGCCGAGGTTTGTTGCAGGCGCTAGTTTTTGGAGATGCTCGGGAACCACCACACCTTGAAAGGTGTGGTTTTCATCGGTTCCCGACATAAGTATATCCACAAAGTTATAAAATGCTTACCAAAACACAAATTGAAATACTGAAGCTATTTGTTTCACAGATAGACAAGCGCTTCAGCATAAAAGAGATAGCCGAGAAGCTCAAAAAGCCATATCCTCTGATCCATCGCTCAATCCGCGACCTCCTTGGGAATAACTACCTCATAAAAGACGAAAAACGATTAATATCACTCAATTACCGAAAAAATCATCAAGAGCTCAGTTATATAGAAGCACTCAGAAGCCGTCAAGCATTAGACAAAGATAAAATCCTGAGCCTCTTCACACAAGACGTACGGAGTAGGCTTAATCTTGATTTCTTCGTCTTGCTTATTTTTGGCTCGTATGTAGAGAAAAGCAATCCAAGAGATATAGATGTTCTTCTGATAATAGAAAACGAAGAAAGAATACTTGAAATAGAGAAAACCATACAAAACATCGCTTCACAATTCACTAAAAATTTTGAAATACAAGTTATCTCAAGCAAGAGCGCACATGAAATGGTATCAAAGCGCGAGAAGATTAATATACTCAATGAATCGTTGAATAAGCATCTTTTGCTCTTCGGGGCGGAGAATTATTATAGGATGGTAAGTAATGCTCGAGAATAAGAGAATAGAAGAAAGTAAGAAGAGGGTTGAGCAGGCGCTCGTTTCACCAAGAACATTGTTCTTGGATGCCATCAAGAATCGAAGATTCTTGAGGTTTGGATGCTCAAGAAACAACTCCAGCTTTTAAGCTGGAGTTTTAGTCAAGTTCCTTGACATAATGATACGTCAGCTTTTTAAGCAACATTCTACACTCTGAAGTATGAAAAAGGTTGTGATAATAGGAGGAGGATTTGCAGGAGCAACATCAGCCAGAATTCTTGAGAATGAATTTGATGTTACTCTAATAGACTCAAAGAATTATTTTGAGTTCACTCCAGGTGTCTTACAGGCAATAGTCGAACCTGAGCATCTTAAAAGAATTCAATCTCCTCACAAAAATTACCTAAAGAAAGCGAAAGTAGTGGTTGGAATGGTTAAGGAATTGTGTCTAGATTATGTGAAAGTCAATAATAAGAAGATTTATTTTGACTATGCTTTGCTCTGTACGGGTTCCAGATATTCTCCTCCTTTCAAGGAATTTGGATCTGGAGCTTCTCTTCGTTCAGATAATATATGTTGGACCAACAAGATTTTGACAAAGGCAAATAGTGTTCTTGTGATTGGAGGCGGGCTTGTCGGAGTTGAAATTGCTGCAGAGATAGTTGAGAAATACCCTGAAAAGAAGATTACGATAGTACATTCTGGAAGCAAGATAATGGAAAGATACAGTGACTATTCAAGAGATTATTGTCAGAGATGGCTCAGAGACCACAAAATAAAGATAATGACTGGCCAATTTGTTCATAAAAGAAAAGGTAAGATGTTCATCACCAAAAAAGGACTTAAGATAAATGCAGACATAGTCTTTGTATGCACAGGAATAGTCCCAAATACTGAATATATAAAAGGAAAGATCAAAGAAAAATTGATATTAAATGGCAAGATTCAAGTAAATAAGTTCTTGCAGACAAGCGCTCCAAACATCTTTTCTGCAGGCGATGCAAACAGTATAGAAATAGAAAAGACTGCCCATAATGCCGAAAGACAGGCAAAGATAGCAGCATACAACATAATTGCTTTAGAGAGAAAAATGCGTCTAAGAGAATATAATACAAAAAAAACTATACTAATAATAAGTCTTGGTAATAAAATAGGAGTTATTGAACATCCTAATTTTACGATAGGCGGTCTAATCCCTGGATTTATTAAGAAGATTATAGAGTTTAAAGAGATGAGAAAGGTCAGATAACATAGAGCGGAGTTGGCCGCTCCCTATCTGAGACATCAATCTTAGCCCTAAACCCTGTCCTTTCCTTGAGGAGAGAATGGAAAGTCTCCAAAGCGACTTCTGGAGAGTTGTTTGTCTGACTTAAGTGAGATAATACCATGTTCTGCAACTCTGCGGAGGCACATTCTAACACAGATAAAGCTGCTTGTCTGTTTGACAGATGCCCCGTATCTCCTGATATCCATCTCTTCAAGTAAGCTGGATAAGGGCCTCTCTCGAGCATTTTATCATCATGATTAGACTCTATGAACAAGAAGTGGGCATTAGATATATGTTCCTGTATGTTCTTGCATGCATAGCCTGCATCGGTTATAACCGCTACTCTCTTGTTTCCTACGATTGTATAAGATACAGGATCTGCAGCCTTATGAGACTTAGAGAAAGATTCGACAGATAGGCGGCCAATTTTTATGTCCTTACCTGCAATTATCGTCCTAAACAAGGACTTTTCAGAGCAAATCATTCCATTCTGCAAGGTTTTCTTAGTAGCATAAATTGGTATTTTCAGTTGTCTAGCAAGAACATCGGCTCCCCTTATATGGTCGCTATGTTCATGAGTAATAAATATACCTCTTAGTTTTCCAGGATCCAATCCCAATTCCTCCATCCGATTATACACTTGTTTTGCACTAATCCCTGCATCTACCAATACTGCTTCATTATTGTTTCCAACATAGAAGCAATTTCCCGAAGATCCTGAAGCAAGGGCAGTGACTTCCATCATAATGAGCAAGAATCCACGCCTTTCTTTTTTAGATAGTTCTGATGATATTCTTCAGCTTCATAAAAATTTGTTGCAGGGACAATTTCCGTTACTATTTTCTTGCTTATTTTTTTCTGTTCATTTTTCAAAGATTTTTCCGCCTTCATCTTTTGCTCAGGAGAATGATAGAATATTACCGACCTATATTGGCTGCCAATATCATGGCCTTGTCTGTTTATTTGAGTAGGATCGTGACTGCTCCAAAAAACCTGAAGAAGCTCATCATAAGTGATCTTAGTAGAATCATAAATAATTTTTACAGTCTCGACATGCCCTGTCTTGCCAGTGCACACTTCTTCATAGCCAGGATTTTTCTTTACTCCTCCTGAATATCCGACTTTTGTTGAGACAACACCAGATATTTGCGAAAACCGCAATTCTGGATTCCAGAAACATCCTAATGCAAACCAAGCCTCTTCTCTTTTCATTACAATCTTCAACCAAACAAGATTATAAACTTTCCCCGTCTCCAAAACTAGAATTACTCAGTATCTCTCTAAGATCACTGATAGGTATTCTAATATTAATAAGTTTATATACGTCAAGAATTCGTTTCTCAGAATTCTTGAGCGTGCTCAGGAATGCATTCCTGAAATCTTTCGTTTTTCGACGGGAAAGCTTTAAAAGTACTCATTGAGATTTTTTCCCATGGATGGGATGTATTTTTGCCAGCAATGTGGGAAGATGTTAGAATTGATTATGATAAATGAAGTGAATATAGGCAAGTGCGATTGCGGATTTTCAAGAGAATTGCCTGAGATAAAACTGAATAACTCAAAGATAAATACTGAATTAGGACAGGGTATATATCAAGAGGATATATCGACAAATGGATTTCCTCATATCTGCAAGAAATGTGGTTATGGCGAATGCGATGTCGCAGATCTTAACCCTCCATATAGCGACGAATCAAATATTTATCTCTATCGTTGCAAGAAATGCAAATTCGTAGAAAGACAAGCAGACGGAACAGGAAATAACTAATGAATATTGGCAAAAATAACTAAATAGATTACACGATGTCTTCTGAAATAAGCAGGTTTCACCCCGAGGTTGGCATAAAGCCACTGCCCGCCCTTCAGCATCGTGTAACTCCCTATTCTTTCGCACATCCATAAGGGAATTTGCGAAGAAATGATAGAATCAATCACTTCTTCAATATACTCAAGTGCCTCTAGTATTTATATCTTTGCCAAACTCTGTCATTATCACAAAGCTCTTTGAGTTTAAACCTCGGCTTGCTTGAAGTTTTGTGAATGCAGTGGAATTTCAAGACATAAAGAACCAGGTCTACTTATGGAGAAGAAGGAAAAGAAAATTCACTACACATTAGCCTTATGATTTGTAAGCAGAGTAAAGAAATATTCTAAGAATGTAGTTGCATATACTCCAGAATCCAACATAAATTTCAATATTACTTTCTTGCTAGGTAAAAAGAGTTCATCATCTGCCGTTTCTACTTCCAGTAAACGAACTTTAAAAAATGCATCTCGCGTAGAGTTCTTTAGAGATGCGGCAGGTAATTGAGGAACAGATAAGTTTGCTAAGGATAGTCCATGTGATTCAAACACCCTCTCTTGCAGTCTACCAATTCTTCCTGGAGAAAATTTTCCAGTACTTCCAATCAAAGGTATAGTAGTATTGGAAAGAGGTAATCCTTCATCTATTGCATATTCCAGCACTTCATTAAAGATCTGACTCTGTACTGATTGGCACATAAGTGCAATTACTTTTTCATCAATTAGTTTCAGAGCACCAACCCAATCTCCAGGATGCATAGAGAGGTAATCTAAAATCTTACACTCTAAATGTAATTTTGATGGAAAAAAATCTCTCGCCGCATTTAAATCTTTTTCATGTATCAATCTCTTTTTTGCTTCTCTGACGATTGCATTCTCACTTTCACCTGCTCCTACCAAAAAGGCAAAAACAGCATCTTCAAATTTTCTCTTAAGAATTAATTTACCAATAAGTACATTGTCGTTTCTAAGAGAGCCAAAGCGTTGCATACCAAATAAATTGGGGATTTCTGAATTAGTTTTTATTCTACTCAGAATCTTTAATGCATTAGTATCGGCATCTCGTAATACGACTGTAAATCTATTCCCTAGTAAATCGCCAATCTTAAGTTTATGCTTTACCCATTTGAAGTTTTTTAGAAATATACCTTGATGCCTAAATGCAGAGACTTTTGCAATATCTGGATTAAAAAGAGTTATCCTTTGGCACGTCCATGCCTTTTTATCTTTCGTTCCTGCGTATCCTATCTGATGAGGCGCAAGAGAAAGAGCTCTACAAAGGATAGACATTGCTGTGAAATGATCTAAATCAATCTTTTCAAGGTCACACATCAGAAATAATCTTCTATCCAGAACATCTAATTTTCCAAAGTCAACTCCCGCACCATTAAAAACATCGGTAGAAGAAGAAATTTTACATTCGCTTCTCTCATCCTCACCTAATTCTTCCACAATAAAATCTTCAGATAAGTACTTGAAAATAACGCTTCCTTTAGTTCTTTCAGCCATGTTTTTACTCTAATTAAGGCTTATTTAATTTTAACTCTCTCGATCTTATTAATCCAGGAAAACGCCCAGACGAGGAATCGAACCTCGAGATCCTTGCGGAAACCGCATTTCGAGTGCGGCGCAATGCCATTATGCGATCTGGGCACAACACTATCGAGAAAAGAGTCTCTTTAAGCTTTTCTCTCAAAATCACCTTATAAAAAGATTTAAGAAGATGTAAGATATTCAAGTATATGAAGCACACAAAAAAAGAGGTTTATTTAGCGCTCTTAAGAATTTCGCTCGGTCTTCTATTTCTCTGGGCATTTTTTGATAAATTGTTCGGACTAGGATTTGCCACTCAATCTGGTAAAGCTTGGATAAACGGCGTATCTCCAACACTCGGATTCCTATCAAAAGCTGTCCATGGCCCATTAAAAGAGTTCTACAATACGATTGCCCCCTATGACATCGTAGCCTGGTTATTTATGCTTGGTCTTTTAGGAATAGGAATATCTTGCACATTTGGAATTGCTACACGTCTAGGATGTTTTTCAGGAGCTGCAATGTCTTTACTCATGTGGTCTGCACTTCTTCCACCAACAAACCATCCATTCATCGATGATCATATCATCTATCTATTCGCTTTTCTCGTCCTAGCATATAGCGATACAGGAAAAGTTTGGGGATTTGGAACATGGTGGGAGAAAGTTACTAAGAACAAAAAGTAGTTTCCTTAATATTGATCACGAATGATTTTTAAATTAGTTTTATTATACACAAGTATGAATAAAATCTTCATCATAGAACACTTAGAACCACAAGTAGGTGAATGGACACTCATAGAATACACACACATCTCCAAGATAGTAGGAAAAGAAAATCTCCATTTCACAAACGTCAAAGACTTGAAAGATCGAGAAACACTCTCTTCATTGGGAAAAGTCTCCAAGGAATCAGTCAAAGAACTAGGTCTTAATGATGCCTGTATCTTAGATCCTGAATCTCCTCATTTGCTCTCACCTCAAAATGCAAGACCTTTCAAATATTTCATCTTCGGAGGCATCCTGGGAGACAATCCTCCGAGAAAAAGAACACAAGAAGAGTTGACAAGATTCATTCCAGGCCTTCCATCTTTTAATATAGGTAAGATGCAGATGAGCACGGACAATGCTGTCTATACAGTGAAAAAGATAATAGAAGGGACTTCATTTGATAAAATTAAATTCCAGGATGAAGTGGAGATAAGGATAAATGACGTTGAATCTACAATTCTGCCATATCGTTATGCAATAGTGAAAGGAGAACCTCTCATGAGTCAAGACCTAATCAAGTATCTCAAGGAGCACTAAATGAAAAAATGAGACAAGAGCCGCATAATAATTGGATTTATTAAAATATTTTAAAATCTTTATTATTAAAGTCCTTCATTGGATTCTTGCCAATGGCTGCAGGTATTAGTTCTCATTTTTTAGCACTTCTATTTAAAGCGCTTTTATGACCGACCAAGGATGTAAGTTCCTCAGCTAAGTCTGAATATGGAATTAATCCTTGATAATGTTTCACATCACGGGTATAAAATCTTTCTTCTCTAGACCGTCTTCCTCCGCAACTTGTTTGCATAGGTGTGCCTCCATTTTCAAAATCTAAACCTATAGTTCCATCATTATTATGGTACATTTCTCTAAAAAGATATAAGTCAACTTCGATTCCATCACCTTTAACTTTAGTTCTAAGTCTACCATGATATGAAGCTGTCCACTTTTCCAGTGGACGCATTTCTTGTTCAGCGGATCTATGCCCTAGATTTTTTAAAACGTTGTCTAAGTCTTCTCCTTGTATTCTTTTTCCAAATATTCTTGTTAAGAGTGCCATTTTATTTTACCTCTGGTTTCTGACTTCTTTTATTAATCCAATTACTAACGTATCCTAATTGGGATTTGTCTTTCTTCATTAAAATAGCTGAATCGAAGTCTATTTAGATCTTTCTATTTGTTACTATTATGTAGTTATTAATATTTATTTTTTCAAAGAAAAATAGTTGAAAATCGAATTCTGTAAATAATCTTTAAGAGTTTCAAAAACCTTGTAAGCCTTCTTTGAGGCTTTCAAAATCTTCTTCATGAGTTTCAATATTTTGCTACAATCCCAGTTTTATCATTAATTAAGAGAAGTACACATCATCAAGGTCTGTAATCTATATGATATTTTTCATTAACCTCTTACTTATTTTTCTATGCATTCATAAAACTAAAGAATAATTATTCCGTGTAAATCTTTCTATACTTCTCAAGCAATTTTGAAAATGTCCCTGCCTTAATCGCTTCCCGCGCATCCCTCATTAGTTTCTGCAAAAAGAAGAGATTATGATAGCTGGCAAATCTCATACCTACAGGTTCTTCCTCTATGAGAAGATGCCTTAGATAGGCTTTGCCATATTTCTTGCATACAAAACAATCACATTCAAGATCCAAAGGATTAGAGTCATTTTTGTATTGAAGGTTTGTTATTGTGACTTTTCCAGATGATGTAAATAGTGTCCCATGTCTTGCTGATTTTGTAGGAAAACGAGAATCAAACATATCTATTCCTCTGGAGATTGCTTCCAACAATTCCAAAGGATGACCTATACCCATAAGATATATAGGTTTATTTTCAGGAATTATACTCTTGACAGTTTCAATCATTCTATATTCATCTTTTTTAGGCTCTCCCAATGCTAATCCTCCAATTGAATACCCTTCAAAATCAATGGCTAAGAGTTCTCTGGCCGATTCTTCTCTAAGATCCTTATGAATACCTCCTTGAATTATTCCAAACAGAATCTGCCTATTAGAATCAGGAATATCTTTTTGGACGAAATCATGATGCTTCTTGCACCTCTTGGCCCAAAGAGTAGTCTTTCTCACTGCCTCTTTTATTGATTCTTTTGATTCTTCTATCATAGGCATTGTATCTAGACACATTGCAACATCGCTGCCAAGTCCAATTTGTATCTCCATGTTTTCTTCAGGTGTCATGAATATTTTTTCCCCACTATAAGGGTTTCTGAAATTTACTCCAAATTCTTCAGAACTTAAGTATAATGCTGGAGAATACATCTGAAATCCTCCAGAATCTGTGAAAACTTTTCCGTGATAGGCCATAAACTTAGCAATGCCACCTTTATTCTTTATCACTTCAACTCCTGGTCTCAAGAACAGTATAAAAGAGTTTGAAATTATGGTATCAGCTTGCATAATCTCTAAGTCATCACTAGATATATGCTTTCCAGCAGTTTTTGTAGCCACAGGCATGAAGAATGGTGTTTCAATAGGCCCTGATTTTGTCATCAATTTTCCTGTCCTTGCTTTTGTTTTATCGTCTTTTGCTATAATCTCAAATCTCATATAAGAAACGAATAGAATTCATTTAAAAACCCTCCCATCTACATTTTTGAGAGGGTTGATAAGGGCAACGTAGTTCCCTTATGGAGTATTATAAGGAGGGTTGATAAGGGCAACGTAGTTCCCTTATGGAGTATTATAAGGAGGGTTGATAAGGGCAACGTAGTTCCCTTATGGAGTATTATAAGGAGGGTTGATAAGGGCAACGTAGTTCCCTTATGGAGTATTATAAGGAGGGTTGATAAGGGCAACGTAGTTCCCTTATGGGGTATTGGTCCAGCTTAGTAGGATTCCGCCATGGGGTGGCGGCGGCCTGGGTGCGATTCCCAGATACCCCATTTAACATATCAAACTACATACAATTAAACACTTTAGAGTAAGGATTTTTACATGAGAAATCAGATATTTAATATCTCAGAGGATACACTGGAGAAAGCACTTGACGAAATTTATAATCCAGACAAATGTGGGATTGTACTTATCCCTGAGGCGTTCTTTCCATCTCAGTTAAAAGATATTCTCCTTTACCGCCGGCTATTTTTACATCATTTCTTGTAAGGTTCTCAAAAGCTCTGATAAACTCCATAAGTTTAGATTAACTCTGCTATTTTTAATTTCTTCCTTTTTGATCTTAGAATAATATATCTTAAACAATAGTTTTAATTCAAAATAGTTTTCTTGCCTTTTTCATCTTTAGTATAGGCGACAAATCTATCTGGTGCATTTTCACTCTGATTGTTTCTGAACTTATCTACCTTGTCTTTTCGAGGTACGTTTAAAGCAAAATTTCTCTCTACTCTAGCCCAAAATCTGAACTTTCTTATTTCTTACTCAAAATTGCACCATAATCTTCTTTTAATTCTTTGAATACTATCAATGTTTCTATTTCTTCTAATGCATCAACAAATTCAGAGCGAATTTCCTTAATAATTTCCTGATATTTCTCTAGACTTTCTGCTTCAATTCTAAATTCGTAGTCGTGTTCGCCCAATGTTTTAAAAAACCAAATAATATTTTTATGTGATTCTGCAAAAGAAAACAATTTATGGCTAACTTCCTCAGATTTGTCTTTAGCATTAATAAAAAGTTTATAATTGTTCATTCCGATTTTATTTAAGTCAAACAAGAGCGAATATCCTGATATGATCCCCCCTGATTCAAGATTTTTAACTCTTGTTCTAACGGTAGAGAATGGAATATTTATTTTTTCACTAATTTCTACTAAGGGTATTCTAGAACTATCAGTTAACATTAGTAAAATATTTTTATCAATTGTATCTAACTTGATTGCTGAGAATTCATTATGCATTATTTTCTTTTCTTCTTTAATTTTTGATTCAACAAGATATTTTTTATGAAATTTGTATCCTGCCAGTCTTAAAGAGATATTGTAGTTTCGCAAGTAATTTGGAAAACGTTTTACGATATTACTTAAACTTTTATCTAATTCTTGTAGATTTTTAGCAGTCAAAACTATTGATAAGTCATATCTTCCACCCATTAGACCAATATATCCTACATCCGGATTATCTAATAGAAAATCTAATAACTCTTTTTCATTTTTCTTATTCAAATCTGTCAACTTAAAATAAACATTTGCATAGATATTGACTCCCAAAGAACCAAGGTTAAGCACAGTCTGAAATTTTTTAATAATTCCTTCTTGTTCTAACTTTTTAATTCTGTAGTTTACGACTTGTTTGCTGGTATTAAGTTGCTTTGCTAATTCTGATTCTTTCGCCCTTGAATTCAAATCAAGTAAATACAGCAGTTTTTTATCTTTTAAGTCCATAATTTAACTATTATCTATTTAGCTATATAAATATTGCTATTTGACAAACATTATCTAAAATAGTTTTATTATTATCTTTGTTACTCTATTGTGACAAAAAGTCATAAAGTGACATGGAAAGAACACAAATAAACGAAAAGGCTGTAAGGGCATTGACACTATCAGACATAGAAAGAATACTCCAAATTCAGCAAGAACAGAACATCTTAACAAAAGATCCCGATATTGCAAGGAAAGAGGGATTTCTTGTGAACTTGATGGGAAAAGAAGAAATTGAGAGATTCTTAAATAATGGAAATAAATTTTTAAGAGTTTATGACAATGGTTCAGGAGCTGAAGGATACATAGCAGCTTACACAAAAAGCTGCTGGTTAGAACAAAGCGGAGAACAGTTGGGTCAATACGTTACAGGAGAGCATCAATTTATATTGAAAGATAATTACGTTTATCTAAGGCACATAGCTAAGAAAAAAGGCGTTTCTGGGAGAGTTACGATTGCAATTGAAAGTTCATTCTATAGAGAATTATCAGAGAAGGGATATCATTATGTAATTGGTGAGATAGCCACGCAAACTCCTTTGGGAATTAGCAATGAAGTTTCTATGAGATTTCACAGAGGCTTAGGATTTAAAAAAATTGGGGAAAGGCGAGATAATAAGGGTTATACATGGGCAATTATGTGTAAAAAACTAAAAGGAGGTGGGAAAAATGAGAGAAATGATATGTTCTAAGATTCATCTCGCAACTGTTACTGAAGCCAATGTTAATTATGTTGGAAGCATTACTATCGATAAAGATTTAATAGAAAAGTCTGGACTCTGGGCAGGTCAGAAAGTATTAGTTGTAAGTGTAACAAGCGGAGCCAGATTGGAAACATACGTTATTGAAGGAGTTTCAAATTCTGGGGTAATCTGCATGAATGGGGCAGCAGCCCACTTAATAAAAAAAGGTGAAATTAAAAGATCTTGCAGCTCATGGATTAGATGGGGTCGAATTATACAATTACAAAGGAAACGACAAAGACCACGCGGCCAGTCAAAGCCTTATCAACCACTACTTTGCATCACTTGCAGAGAAACTAGGAATTATAAACACATACGGCTCTGACTGCCACGGGCCAAAAGGCAAAGGGCCCTTCCTTGGTAAATTCGGCTCAGCAAAAATCTATCTTTAATTTTTTAATTTGCTTAAAAAAACAGATAGCTTGGCAGAGAGCATTAATTTTCAAGCTCTCCGTCAGACTCTCTGAAATAATTTTCAATATTTATATGCAGCAGTCTCACATCAGTTACATGCTTGCGAGTATAAATTGATATAAATCCTTTGAATGATTCTCCGAATGAAATAGTTGATAGCCCTATAAATGTTGCTCAGGCCAAAGTGGAAATATCTTCGTCTCCTTGAGATATATAGCGATATAAATGGCTTGCTGTTCCAATAATGCCTAAAAGGCTTATCACATTAGGATACCAACTGCCTAACAGCTTAAAATTTTTTTCATCTTTATCTAAAATTCCCAAGCACCTATCATATTCTGGCCGGTCTATATCAGAAAAATCTGAATTTAACAAAGTTTGCCTGGCTCTTTTTATATCATTTATTGTTCTTTTTTTGAAAAAGTACCCTGACAAGCTTTCTCTTACTTCTTTCATAGTAAAGAACTATAATTGAGGTATATCACAAAAACGATGCGCCACCTCGGCTTAAAAGCCGAGGTTTGTTGCAGGCGCTCGTTTTTTGGATGCTCAAGGAACAACTCCAGCTTAAAAGCTGGAGTTTTAGTCAAGTTCCTTGACATTAAAAAATTTATTCTGTAAAAATTCTTTTCATAAGTTAATCTAAGGAATTTGTATATTGTAATTTAAGACTTGCAGTATTAGCGCCTTCATTCAAGAACTTTGGCAAATGTGCTCCGTTGAGCGTGTATCTCCTTCCATGAAAGGGATAGTCTTTAATTGTCCCCATAGCCATATCTACAGGGATCCAATATCCTCCGAATACATTGCCTGGAATATAGGTTTCTGTCCAAGCATGGCCTGTTGCAGGAGCACCTTCTTTTAAAGCGGTTATTGAACCTGAAATTGTTCTGGCTGGAAGACCCAGAGAGTTCAAGATTGCGGCAGTGACTGTGCTTACTGCCTTGCAGTCACCGCTTATTTTTCCAATAGATAAAAACTCTTCCATCAATGCCTTAAATGAAAAATATCCACTTTTTCGGGGATTATCGTTGAATATTAACGGCAGATATATTGCTACTTCTCCAAGAATTTCTTCTAGATTTCCTGAATCAGGAATTATTCTTCTAAGTTTTTCAGGCAGAGTTATACTAGAAACATACTTTGACCTTATTTTAGAAGGCAAGCTTTTCTTAATATCTTCAACAGACGGGAGAGAAACTTTTCTGCACACAGCCAATTTTGTTTTAAAAGTATATACTCCCTTGGCTGAAGAAACAAGATTTTCAGAGTGAAATAAAGGGTTAATTACTGGGAAATCCTGGGGCTCGAGGGCCATTTTAGACGCCTCAGACTCATCATTCCTGCATTGTATTTTTCCATTATAAGCTAATTCTGCTATAATATTACTTCCAGGACAGATTAATATTTCGCTTAACTGCCCGAACTCGCTAAATTCCTCATCATCAATTTGCGCGGTAGGTATTTCGACTTTCCTAGACCTCGGAATGTCCATTTCTATTGGTGGAAGTTTAAAATCTGACCTGAATACATCTACCATGTTTCTGTATTTAATCATGGCTTTTAGCTCACATGAGGGTATATAAACCTTTCTTTTTTAACTACTTAATAGTTATATCTTTTTTCACTCAATTTTCTTTGTAATTTCCAATAAATCAGAAATATCCTCTAATTCAAAATCAGCCCCGCTTGTGCCTTTCTCCAAAGGCTCTTTGCCCGCTCTCCGCTCGCCATACCTAGCATAACACGTCTTCAAACCCAATTTTTTAGCAGTATTCACATCTCTCTCAACTCTATCTCCAACCATCATTGCTTCATTTGGCTCCACTCCAAGTTCTCTTAAAGCCATCTTAAATGGGGCAGTAGAAGTTTTCTGTTTTCTAACATCCGCAGCAGTAACTACCACATCGAAAAAGTCGTCTATTCTCAACATTACTAGTCTCATCCAAGCCTGCAAAATAGTAGCATCGTTCTTGAAGGATATGCTCAAGTGCATACCGCGAAAAACTATGAGTTAACATCACAAAAACGATGCGCCACCTCGGCTTAAAAGCCGAGGTTTGTTGCAGGCGCTCGTTTTTGGAGATGCTCGGGAACCACCACACCTTGAAAGGTGTGGTTTTCATCGG
>VGKP01000006.1 GCA_016866975.1 Candidatus Pacearchaeota archaeon | reverse complement strand
AAAACAAATTTAACAACAATACAATTTATCAGGAGTTTTTCCCTCTTCGAATTTACCAAAGAGATTACTATATTGCTTAACATTTTTCATCATTTCTTTTGCAGAATCAGGTCCTATTCCTTTTTCCTGAGTCATTACTCCATGGGCAAGATTCCAACTTTCAAATATTTTCATCGCACAATCGTTAACTTTGGGAAGATAGCGATTAATATTTTCTAGATGCGTTCCTACAGAAGCCGCATCTTTTTCGATTTGAGTCACTTCTGAGAAAGCAAGTGGAATAGAAGAAGAACGCTGTGTTTCGTATTTATAAGAGACTAATGTGGTAATCGCCCCTACAAGTATCGCTCCGAAAGTGATTTTTGCAGAAGTTGTGGATACAAACTCCTTTATAGTTTCCCAAGCGTTTTTAATATAGGAATGTCTTTCGCCCTTCATGAGAATAGAATTAAAGAAAGGCTATTTAATCTTTTCTGTTGTCACTATAAAGTTTAGTTAAGAAAAGGTTTTTAAAGTAGGTTGCTCGAGGATTTTTATGAAATATACTATTATATTGGGCTTATTGATGATACTGCTAGTATCGCCATTGATGTCTGCATTGCAGGTAAGCGATATAACTGCACCTACTATACAACCGGGACAGGAAGGGACAATCACGATCATATTAGAAAATGAAGGTTCAAAGGCAGTTGAAGATATTTCGGTATCGTTAGATTTCACAGGACTTCCATTTATCCCAATTGGAGGATCTGAAGCTAGCGTCAATAAGCTGAATGAAGATAGGGAAAAAGTACTATCATTCAAAATCCGAGCATCACCAGATTCTGAGCCTGGAGACTATAAGGTGCCGTACACGATAAATGGAAAGAATATTACACAAAAGAAAGGCACAATAGGCTTGAGCATCACTGGAAACAGTGTTTTATCATTCAATACTCAGATAGAGAAGCCCGTCGTTGGAGAGAGATCTAAAGTAACTTTAAGAATAGTCAATTCTGGACTTACAGATGCAAGGTTTGTATCATTAAGAGCTATTCCAGAAAGAATGACAATCTTATCGGAGAGTCAAATCTATGTGGGGACAATCAACTCAGATGATTTCGAATCTGTCTCATTTGATACATTATTTTTTGGAGAAAGACCAAGCCTTACAGTAGTTTTGACATATAAGGATTTTAACAATAAAGATCTGAGTATGACTGAGAATGTACCATTGACAATTTATTCCAGGGAGAGAGCACTTGAATTTGGAATAATTAAGAAGGATAATAGTGTGCAAGTTATTTTTGGATTAATTGTTCTCATAGCAATTTGGATAATCTGGCGCGCCATAAGAAAGAGGCAGCGTTTAAGAAAAAGTAAGGAATTGGCGTTGAGGAAGTAATAATGGTGGAAACGCTCAAGCTCGCAATGAGCAATCTAAGGCATAGAGGCGTAAGATCTTGGTTAACTTTGCTCGGAATAATAATAGGGATAACTGCAGTTATTGCACTGCTTTCCTTAGGTCAAGGTCTGCAAAATGCAATTACTGGACAATTTTCTGGAATAGCCGCAGATAGATTGATACTTACAAATGCTGAAGCAGGATTTGGCCCTCCAGGAAGCACAGCTGTAAGAAAATTGACTGAACATGATCAAAATGTAGTGGATGGGATAAGTGGTGTCAAGTCTACTATTCCTAGATTGATAAGAGTGACAAGTGTAGACTACAATCGTCAAAGAAAATTCATCTTTACAGGTTCTCTGCCTGACAGACAGGAAGGGATTGATTTCTTTTATACTAGTTTCCAGATAAAGACTAAGGAAGGCAAACTATTGAAATCTTCTGACAAAGGCGAGATTTTATTAGGTAGTGAACTTGCCAAGGAAAGACAATTCGGGAAAGATATACATGCAGGAACAAAATTGACCATTCAAGGAAGAGAATTCAGTGTTGCAGGAATCCTTGCCCCTTCAGGAAACATGCAATTTAACAATGCAATGCTTATGCCTGAAGAAGACATGAGGAATATACTTGAATTGAGTGATGAGATGGATATACTTATAATACGTATTGATGACATAGAAAGAAGTGATGAAATAAAAGAGTCAATTGAAAATAAACTAAGGAAGGATAGAAATTTAAAAAAGGGCGAGGAAGACTTTTCAATACAAACTCCTGCTGGAGTCATTTCTTCAGTAAATACTATACTTACCGTGATAAATATAGTTGTTGCAGGCATTGCCGCAATTGCTTTGTTGATAGGATCTATTGGAGTAAGCAATACCATGTTCACCTCAGTTCTAGAGAGAAAGAAAGAGATTGGGACCATGAAGGCTGTTGGAGCTAAGAATTCCGATATATTATTTATCTTCTTAATAGAATCTGGTATGTTAGGATTTATAGGGGGATCGATAGGAGTAGTAATGGGAATTGGGTTTGCATATGCAGCCGCTGCTGGAGCAAACTCAGCACTGGGCACTAACCTGCTGCAAGCTTCTTTCTCATTGCCATTAATTGGAGGAGCAGTATTATTCACATTCCTATTAGGTATAATTGCAGGCAGCATACCTGCATGGAAAGCTTCTAGAATGCACCCTGTGGAGGCTTTGAGATCATGAAGTCATCTTTTTTTAAGATTGCATTAAAGACATTATGGAAACGCAGACTAAGATCTTCATTGACAATGCTCGGGATAATAATTGCAATCGCCACTATCTTTGTGCTTATCAGTGTGTCGATGGGATTGCAGATTGCTGTGACTGAGCAGTTTAGGGCACTTGGCACTGATAAATTCTTCATTTTTTCCAGAGCACAAATTGCTGGCCCTGGAAGTGGAGGGTCAAACCTACTAACTCTAGAAGACATAAAAGTCATTGATAAAGTGCCTGGAGTGAAGGATTTATCATATGTCGCTGCGGGAAATGCAAAAATAGAATTTGGTGGAGAGACAAGATACTTGCAGATAATTGGCGTGCCTACAAACAGAGGAGATGTATTCATCGAAAGTGGAGCATATAAAATAGAAGAAGGAAGATGGTTGAGAGAAGGCGATAGAAGATTTGTAGGATTGGGGTCGCATTTCTCAAGAGCATTGGTCTTTACAGAAGAAGTCCATGAAGGAGACAGTATAATAATAAACGGTGTATCTTTCAAAGTAAAGGCAAGCATGAGGCCAGTAGGTAATCCAGTGGATGATAGAATACTCCTAATACCTCTCGAAGACTTCCAGGAAATATTCAATTCAGATGATAGAATAGACCAGATAATAGTCCAAGCTGAGAGTTCTTCTCAATTAAGAGAGGTAGCCTCTGGAGTAGAAAAAAAACTTAGGTCGTCAAGAAGTCAGACTGAAAAGACGCAAGATTTCACAGTTTTGACCCCTGAGGAATTTCTTGCGACATTTGACACCATATTGGGAATATTGACGTCTTTCCTTCTTGGAGTCGCAGCAATATCTATTATAGTTGGAGGTATAGGAATTGCTACAACGATGTATACCTCTGTACTTGAGAGGACAAAAGAGATTGGGACCATGAAGGCTGTTGGAGCTAAGAATTCCGATATACTATTTATCTTCCTGATAGAATCTGGTCTGCTAGGATTTATAGGGGGAATATTTGGAATGTTGTTAGGATATGGAATTGCCAAGAGTATAGAGTATGTAGCGACACAGAAACTCAATACAACCCTTCTACAGGCTGCGGCACCTATAGAACTTATAATTGGCTGCCTGACTTTTGCTTTTCTAATTGGAGCAGTCTCTGGAGTCTTCCCAGCATGGAGAGCAAGCAAGTTAAACACTGTGACGGCATTGAGGTATGAGTAATTCAGTAAAATCTTTCTGCCCTTAAAATATTTGCATTAGCAAAAATACTTATGGTTGAAGCTAACATTGCCATTTCTGCAAAAATCGGGTGCATATAGCCTAAGACTGCAAGAGGAACTGCAAGAACATTGTAACCTATAGCCCAATAGAGGTTCTGTTGAACTTTGTCATGAACTTTTTTAGATAGCCGGGCAATCTCAATTATACTTGCAGAAGGAGTCTTTGTTATCAATATATCTTCTGTGCCATTGCCCAAATCGTCTTCTTTTCCAATCACTATACCTACATTACTTTGTTTAATTGCCCTCCCATTTCTATTCGGACCAGATATGAATGCAACCCTTCCAAATTCTTGCAGATGGCTTATTTTTTTTGATATTTCTTCTGGAGTCCTTGCTATAAGCACTTCAGGATTGCCTAGCCTTTTTGCAAGGGCCTTGCCTGCTCTTTCATTGTCTGAGACTAGTATCATGACTTTATAATTCATTTTCTGAAGCCTGATAACTGTACTTTGCGAATCTTCCTTGAGCTCATCTGATACAGCAATAGCCCCTACTACCTTGCCGCTAATGGAAATAAGTAAAACTTTCTTGCCCCCGTCCTCATATTCTTGGATGTATTTGCCCATGCCCTTAATTGAAATAGACTTTTCTGCAAAAAAAGATTTATTCCCCGCGACTATTTTCTTCCCGTCTATATTCCCCTCAATGCCCTTCCCGGGAGTTGAGATAGTATTTTCAACCTGTTTGAATCTTTTCAATCCTGCACGCCTAAGCAAGGAATTTGCCAGTTCAGTATCATATTGCCTCATCATACTTGCTGCAATCTCTAAAAGATTTTTCTCTTTAATAACGCTGGTTATATAGGAAATATCTGGTGTACCTTTTGTCAGAGTCCCAGGGATATCAAATATTATAGTCTTCGCTTCTTTAATTATCTGGAATGATTCCCCATTTCTTATAAGTATTCCTTTTCTTGCCGCCATGCCTGACCCAACAAAAAGAACTGCTGGCACAGCAAGACCTAATGATGAAGGACAGGTTATGATAAGTACTGCTAAGGCATAATTTAGAGAAGCGTTAAAATTTTGCGTAAATATCAACCAGGAAACAAAGGTTAATACTGAGAGTACAATCATTGAAGGCACCATGTATTTAGCAACAGAATTGAGCATTCTTTGAATAGATCTCTTTGAGTTCTGAGTACCTTCTACAACACCTAGTGCTCTTGAAAGATATGTATCCTTCCCAATCTTTGTGACTTCTATGAGAAACCGACCTGAATTTATAACGCTTCCGGCAAGAATACTATCTCCCTGCGCCTTATCGATAAGATGGTCTTCAGAAGTTAGAAGACTTTCATCAACCTTGCCAGATCCCTTTGTAATCAATCCGTCTGCGGCTATGTGATCTCCTGGTAGAAGAACCATGATATCTCCTACCTGAATCTCTGAGAGAGGCACTCTAAATTCCTTCCCTTGGATGATTATTATAGCCGTATCTGGTATCAAACGATTGAAACGTCTTATATCTCTGCCAACTTCATTCCTGACTTTCTCCTCTAAATACTTCCCTGTCAAAAATATAGCCATCATCACTCCGGCGATTCCTGAATAATTTGTTATACTTATAAATAGGCTCAATACCCCTGTGAAGATTCCGACTGATGCACTTAAAAAAATAAGCGAATTTGAGTCAAAGCTCATTGAATGAAAGCTCTGTGCACCAGAGCTGATTGGTTTCCATCCCATGACCAAGACAATAGGCAGGCTTATAAGTAAGACTATTGCCTGCATCGTGAAGCTTACCCCCTCCTGGAAGATAAGCTGAGAGATCAGAATTCCTATTAGAGGTATTGCGAAAACCCATGCCCAGACTACACTATCAAGAAGATCTGTATCCTTTCCTTCCTGTTTTACCTTGAAATAATTTTCGTCATCAATAACTGTTTCAGATGAAGAATTCTCGAAAAATATATCTGAAACTTGAAATCCAGTCTGACGGATAGTAGATATCAACTGATCTTCTGCTATGTAATCTTCACAGTCTGCAGTTACCGTCTTTGTGGCCATATTGACAGCTACATTCCTTACCCCTGACAGCTGATTAAGACTCTGTTCTACTTTGAAAGAGTCTTGATCATCTATGTCTACCAGCGTTATTTGGACTTTCTTCATCTTTTTTACTCTTGATCATAGAAATGCAAATATTAAAACATTACCCTAATCACTTACCCCGTAATTTAGCCCATAGGGATTTTTTTTTAACTATTGCACCTTGGGGTTCTATAACTTCCAAAGTTATTTCGGGTTTTGTCTTGAGTATGGGGGCCATGTTGGCCAATTCAGAATCTACTTTGGCCATCGCCTTGTCTACCTCTAAACGCGAGTGTCCTTGTTTAACCAGCGCCCATTTCAAAGATTCCTTTGTATAGCCTTTCTTCAGATTTCTTTTTATGTATTCAGAAATGCTCCCTATATAATCTTCTTTTTTCTGCATTCAAAAAAAAGTCCTTACCTATATTTAAATTTAGTGGGTAATCTCAATAGGGCGACTTCCTTTCCAGAAATCTTTTGCTTCTTCTAGCTTTGACTGAGATTCTGCGTAGAATGTGACTATCCTATCCCCTATAGAGAACTTTTCGTTTTTGTGCTTATAAAGATACAATCCTGCAGACTTCTCTTCTGGACATCCAAGCAAGTTGGCTGCATGGTTCACTTTCTTGTTATCTATAGACTTTATTGTCCCAGGAGACTTGGCAGTCAGATGATACTCAAATCTTCCAGTCTTAAGAGAATTGTGTTTTTTTCCTTGAGCAGTTATTATCTCATCAAATTTCTTATATGCTGCCCCTGAATCCAAAATGCTCTTTGCCATAACAAGACCATTTCCTTTTTGGGCAGTGCCTGTCATCTCGAGCAATGTGCTTGCCAACAAAATAGCTTTTTTCTCCAGATCAAGAGGAGGGTTATGTCTCCTCAATACGCTTAATACGTCGCGCATCTCCAAGTTAGGACCAATGCCGTTGCCTATTGGTTGGCTTCCATCAGTAGTCATTATTTTTATATTGAGGCCAAATCTTCTCCCTATATCTACAAATCTTTTCCCAAGCCCCTTGGCCTGACTCTCTGTGACCTTTGCTCCAAAACCGTAAGGGATGTCTATTAAGATGTGCTTGCTTCCTGCGGAGATTTTCTTAGCCAATATAGAAGCAATAAGCTGTGCCTCTGGATCGATATTTAGCAATCTTTCTACCCTGATAAGTTTGTCATCTGCCGGGGCCAATCCAAGCGATCCTCCCCAAGCCAGACAAGCACCTGTCTTCTTGACAACTTTCTGAAGATCACTACTAGTCAGATCTACCTTGGTCAGGGTCTCCATGACATCTGCGGTTCCAGCAGCACTTGTAATCGCTCTAGAAGAAGTCTTTGGCATAGTCATGCCAGCTGCAGCACAAATAGAGACCACTATAGGTGTCGTTCTATTTCCTGCTATCCCTCCTATGGAATGCTTGTCTGCTATATCTCTCTTGCCCCAACTTAATCTTGCTCCAGTACTTGATATGGCGTCAGTCAAATTAACAGTCTCCTTGAAAGTCATACCTTCCTCGTAAACTGCTGAGACGAAGTAAGCGACTTCTGCTTCCATAAGGGCATTTTGAGTTATGTCTTCTATAATCGTCCTTAATTCTAATTTATCTAACTCCTTGCCATGCATCTTCTTCACTATCAATGGAAGACTCTTAGGGTAAGAAGCAGGGTAAACAGTGACTCTCTTGACAGATCCATTAATAAATGCGCTGAATTCTTTGGAGAGAACTATCTCGGATGGCGAGACCTGATTCATCAGATCGACCATAGCAATCATTCTTTTGTGAGCCTCAAAAACCACTACTACTCTGTCGCCAGCCGAAATTTGCATAGCTTCAGCTGTTTTCTCGTTTAGGAAGACTATTGGCCTACCTGACTCAATCATAAACCTCTTTATCTTAAGCGTCTTTTGTAAACTATTCTCCGTTTTCATCTGAAAAGAAACTATATAGGGTCTTGTCCTTGTAAGAATTGAGCAGAGCAATAAAGTATACAAGCACCAAAGGACCAATTATCAATCCAGCAAGATCAAAAACAAGCAGCCCTCCGATCATGCCTATAAATATTATTGGTTGGGACACATTTGTTCTCTTTGCTACAATATAAGACCTTACTATATTATCTACATTTGAGACCACTATCAGATTATATAATAAGAACAATAAACCCACGGTAGCTTGTCCAGTAGCAAAAAGGTATATCATTATAGGCACCCAAACTATAAACGCGCCTAAGAATGGTATTATACAGAGTATTATAGTTATCAAAGTGATTGTGAGGGCGCCAGGAATTCCCACTGCAAAGATACCAATTCCTGCAAATATTCCTTGGACAACACCCCCTATCACCTGACCATATAATATAGAATCGGTTATCTCTTTGAAATGCTTTGTCATAGCTTTTTGCCTTGCAATACTGAGAGGAGATATCTTAGACAAGAATTCCTTAAGTTCTTCTGCATCTCTCAAGGTGAAATATAGTATGAAAAGTATCAGAAATGTATGAAGAAGGATATTTGGTAAATCTAACGATAGGTTTACTGCTGAAGACAATATAAGACTTGTTATTTTAGAGAAGAAATCCTTGAGGATCAGAGAGGATTGTATTGTAAATTGCTCAGAAGCGTTTGGGAATAAGCCCCTCACTGCTTGCTGTACATCCAAGTCTTGTAAAGTCCTGAAAAGCTGGAACACTTGGTCTATAACTATCGGGAGAATAAGCCAGAATGGAACTGCGATTATTATCACCACCAAAGTCACTATTGTACCAGACACTAAATCTTTATTTCTTATGACCCTGACCATTTTTCTATAGATTGGGAGAAGAATATATCCTAATATTAGACCGGCAAAAATTGAGAACAATATAGGTTTTACAACTAAATACACTAGAACTACAAGTAAGAGTATAAGGAAGATAATTGTAAATTTCTTTATGTCTTTCTCATTAATCTGCATGCCCTTTTAATATCGTGATTAGTATATAAACTTTCACTCTAGAGTGAATGCTTTTCATGTATTAGGATAAATTTAATTGATTGTTCTCTAATTACATTTTGAGCAAATATTCTCAACTTCCTTTGGCTCAAAATGTAATAATTTATAAAGTCATTTCCTTAAAATTGATGATGGAATCTACAATATATAAGATATTCTCTGGAAAGACGGATGAAAGTGTGCACGCGGAATTCATAAAATACAGCAAAGGTATTTTTGAGAACAAGTACCTGCTGGAAGGCAAGAAATCTAAGACAGGATGGACGATCAAGACAAGTGCCGAGTACGTCAATACGTTGGTAAGGAATTGCTTGGAAAAGTCAGCTGGACGGATTCAAGTTTCAGGAGTCATTGTATCGACGTTTGATGTCCATACTCGAGCACAAATCCTTTTAGGAAATGAGACCGTGAAGAGAGTAAAGCAGTTTATGGGCATTAAACAAGTTGTTATCGAGGGCCAAGCTGATGCTAAAAATTTGATAGAATTGATGGATTCTTTTCCAAGAGCTTTTTTCGCGCTCTCATTCAGCTCTGGAGATACGCAGATAAAAACAAAAGCTAAAGCACCAAAAAGTGCCAAGCCTTCTTCTGGGGGTGACAAAGAAGTCTCTGCAGATTTCTGCACGGTAAAAACAAATCAAAGAGGAATAATTGATGACCTTTTCTTCGATTGTAAAGATTTCATTGAATCATCTATAAGACATACACTTTCTATTAAAGAGATTACCCTTCCAAAAGGAGTGAGCGATCCTGTCCAAATTAGAGAACAAGCAAAAAGAAAAGGCACTATTATCAGAATATTGAAATCAGATGGTAAAGAGACGAAGAAAGAAGTGGAATTTGAGGCATAATCTACTTAATACTCCAGACCCTTCCTGGCCATGATTCCCGAATCATAAGGGTGCTTGTGTTTCTTGATTTCTGTGACTAGGTCCGATCTGTCAAATATCGCGGGAAAAGGAATATGAGACCCGGTGATAATAAGCTCTTGTTGCTTTGGTCTCTTCTCAATTAAGGAGATAATGTCCTGTTCTTGAAGAAGGCCAAGCTGGACAGCATATAAAATCTCATCTGCTATGATTATATCATAATTTCCTAAACATGACAAGAGATAATCGTAAGCTTCCTTGACTTTTTCTATGTGTTGTTGGTTTGGCTTTCCAATCACCCATGAGCCTGTGCCGAAACGTTTGAATGAAAAAGATGAGAATTTTTCAAGTGCTTTTAGTTCTCCAGGATAGTCTATCTCTGGATCCCCTGTGCCATTCTTCATAAACTGCACAAGATGTACGGTATATCCATTACCGCAAGCTCTCAGTGCAGTACCCAATGCAGATGTTGTCTTTCCTTTTCCATTTCCCCAGAAGACTTGAACTAGACCGAGATTAGATTTATCCATATGTCGAATAAAATAAGATTTTATTTAAATAAGATGGTGATTGTATACAGACAGATTTATATACTTTTAAAAGTATAAATAAGTACTTTTAAAGTACAATGGCTGAGACAATATTTCGAGGCGGGAAAGTACAAAAAGGTGAAAGGATAAAGATACCTAAGGCAATAGTGGATACTTTATCCTTGAAACCAGGCAGCAAAATTATTATCACAAAAACGATGCGCCACCTCGGCTTTTAAGCCGAGGTTTGTTGCAGGCGCTCGTTTTTGGAGATGCTCGGGAACCACCACACCTTGAAAGGTGTGGTTTTCATCGGTTCCCGACATAAAATTTGATGCAGAAAAGAGGATATTAGTTGTCGAGGAGGAGAGAAAGAATGATAAAAAGAGATAAAATGAAGAAAAAGGGCCAGATGACTCTGTGGATAATCCTTGCTGTACTTTTTGTAACAGCTTTATTAGTCTTTGCATATACTGGAAGAAAAATAAAAGTAGACGACCAATCAATATCGCATCCAGGTTCTGCCATAGAGAGTTGTGTGGAGGAAGGATTAGAAGAGATAACTCAGAAAATAATGCCTCAGGGAGGTTTTGTAAATCCTTCAAATTATATATTATATAAGAATGTCAAAGTAGAATACCTCTGCAAGAACCCTGGGTCGTATGTACCTTGTATTCAACAACACCCTTTATTCCTTGAAGAGATGAGAGCTACTATTGAAGATAATATAAAGAATAAAGTTGATGGATGTTTCAGAGGATTAGAGATAGAGTATGAGAGAAGGTCCACTGATGTAGAACTTGGACCGCAACAGGTTAATTTATACTGGGGAAAAGGAAAGATATATGTAAATCTGACGCGAGAGATGATAATGAAAAAAGGTGAAAAAAGTCTGACTGTCCTCGATTTCCCAGTCCAGGTTTCTCATCCTCTTTTTAATCTTGGTAGTGTGGCAATAGAAATAGCAAACCAAGAGGCCAGATATTGTCATTTTGATACTCTTGGTTATTCCATCTTATCTCCTGAATATATGATAAAGAAACAAGTTATGTCAGATGAAAGCGTTATATACCAGATACAAGATGTTAAAAGTAAGAAAGAGTTATGGATCGCCGTAAGGAGTTGTGTTGTCCCATATACTTTAGGTGAGGAGGGAGAATGATAAAACACATTAAAGTCTTTTTCCAAATATTCTTACTTGTATCAAGTATATTTGCTTTTTCCTTCCTGTTGAGAAGTGGGATGGAATCCAATTCTGCAATTATTACGAGCAAAGACAACACATTAGGTGAGATGATTAGCCTAATCTGGAAGTGGTTGATGCCTGACATCCCATTGGTCTCTGCAGAACCCGACACATCATCTTCTTACTGTCCTAAAACCAAGACTGGAGACATATGTTCAGTATTCTTGACTGCGGAATGCCCAAGTAAATGTGCAGTGTCCTGTATTTCTACTATGACTAGTGGAATCCATGCATGCTCATTTGGAACCTGTGTAGATACAAGGCACGGTAGCTGTAGCATAAGGACTGCGAAGCAGACATGTGATGAAAAATCAGGGCAATGGTATGATAATGTGCAAGGGACAATCCCTCAATGTATGAAAGGATGTTGCATGTTAAACGGAAATCCTGAGTTTATCAATGAACAAGAATGTACCTTAATATCACAGGCTGCGGGGATTAAGAAAGATTTCAGGAGAGAGGTCACTACCCAACCTGCTTGCTTAGTCTTAAGGACAAGTAATGTTGAAGGAGCCTGCCTTTTCGAAAAAAAACCATTCAATGATTGCATTGTATCAAATGAACAGACATGCAAAACAAAAGGCGGCAAATTCTACTCCAAAGTGCTTTGTTCAAATCCTTCCTTAAACACTAGATGCCTGCCTCAGGAGACAACTAAGTGTGACAAGACTGAGAATGGAGAAGATGCTATTTATTGGTTTGATAGTTGTGGAAATAAAGAAAATATATATGATTTCAACAACAAAGCCAAATTAAGGCAGGAAGGCAAGATAGTAAGTGCTTCGCAAAGCTGCCAATTGCCTTCTCCGACTGATCCCAGTTTCAAAGATAAGCAAAAGACATGTGGAAATTGTGCCCCTATACTTGGAAGCGTATGCGGAAAAAAGACTAGCACACAAACACTTGTAGACTCTAACATGGAATATGTATGCAGAGATGCTTCCTGTATAGATGAAAACGGCAAAAAGAGAGTGAATGGAGAGAGATGGTGCAGATATCAAGGAGCAATAGGCTTCGATGGACAGAGATCTATTGACACTCCAGGCAGTTCTCATTTCTTACAATCTTGCCAAAATGGAGAGATAGTATCGGAGGTATGCGGTAGCAATAGGAATTCTATATGTACAGCCAGTGAAGTCCAGACTTCGAATGGAGGAACTTTCTCATCAGCTCAGTGTCTCCCAAATCCATCTTCTCTTTGTCTTAAGATGAATCCTTTAAAGACTGAGGAAGATATTGGAAATTGTGAGAAGAATGTTTTCTGTTTTGTAAAGCATGTCGATGTAGATAGTAAATTCAAGTTTGATGTGTGTGTCCCAAAATACAAGCCTGGGTTCAGCAGAGATGATTCAGTGAATGAAAACCGTTGCTCGATGGGCACTATTTCATGCAAATATGTCAAAGTAAAAGGATTGTTTAAAAGTAAGAAAGTAAATGAAGGTTGTGTCGAGGAGGAATTTACCCAACAATTAAATGACTTGTGCATGAGCTTGGGAGATTGTGGAGCACAAGTAAATTACTTAGGTGACATGTCAAAAAGCTACAAAGTTGTGAATGCTCCTGAGCTTGGGAACAGTTATCTCTCAGGGATATCCCGTTATGCATCTGAAAGAAATTATCCTGGACAATTTGCCCTGTCTCCTACCTTGAAAGGATATTTTGAGTCGATTGGATATCCAGAAGATATTGGAAATGCTGAAGTCCCTGAAGATGAAACAGCAGGAACATTGAAATCCGGAAGCATGATAGCTGGAGCAGTAGGAACATTGCTGCCCATGATTGCACACACCTCGATTGGTGCGGCTGCCTTGGGTCCTCTTGCAGGTTCGACATCCACGTTTGTTCAAATTGGCACTGTACCAATTTATAATGCTGCAGGAGAGGTGATTAGAGAAGGAATTATCGCTGCTCCATCTGGTACGACACTAGCACCTTATGGCGGCGCACTTGCAGGTGCTGCAATTGGATTTGCATTGACATCGTTCCTAATAAGCTGGACTGGAATAGGAAGAGGATTGCCTCCAGCAGCAACATATGGTCTATTGGCATTGGGAACATTAGGAGGAGGGATAGCTGGATTTGGAGCATTGGGTGGAACAATAGGTACGGGTGGCACATTTGGAGCAGGAGGAGCAGGCATAGGTGCTGGACTAGGTCCTGCAGCGAGTGTTGCCGCCATTGGAGTTGCAATAATCGTAGTAGTGATAATTATCATTGTCATTCTTAAGATTCTTGGAATTGGCAAAGCAAAAACAAAAGACGTGACATTCACATGCAAGCCATGGCAGCCGCCTCTTGGAGGAAAGAACTGTGCAAAGTGTGGAAGCGATGGGCTGCCTTGTACAAGGTCAGCGTGCGAGTCTTTAGGACAGACCTGCGAACTCATTAATGAAGGAACAAGTGAAAAGGGATATGGGGAGTGTGTAGATGTCTCTCCAGAAGATGTAGCTTCTCCAGTAATAAATGCAAGAAGCATAGCTCCTTCTCCTTATACATATGAATTGAGAGATTATGGAGTGCATATAAAAGGAAACGAAGAATGTATTGCGGAAACATATAATATAATTAATCTAAAGTTTGATACTAATGAAGTTGCACAATGTAAGATGAGTAATGACAGGGCTGATACATGGGAAAATATGGAAGATGTTGGTACAAACTTGTTTGTGAGAAACCATACTTTACCTATATCGATACCTAATCTTGAGAGCCTTGGATTACCTGATTTTGATCCAACAGCAAAAATAGACATTCAACTGCATCTTTTCTGCCAAGACAAAAATGGAAATAAGAACTCAAGAGCATTTACAGTAGACTTCTGTGTAAAACAAGGACCAGACACCACTCCTCCGAAAGTCGTTGGAAGAGAACCTTCGCTGGAAAAGATAAAATATGGTGCAACGGATAAGAAAGTCTTGATTTTCACGAGTGAGCCTGCCGATTGCAAATGGGATACTACTGATGGAAATTATGACGGCATGAAAAATGAATTCGATTGTGCAAACGAGATTGAAGACTATAGCATAAATGGATTTGTATGCAACGCCACATTACCTACCCCAAATATGGAGAACCAATATTTTGTGAGATGCAGAGATCAACCTTGGCATACAGGAGACAGTGCTGTGAAGAGAAATGATATGACTGAGAGCTACAAGTTTAATCTGAATAAAGTCTCTGCGCCTTTGAAAATAGATAGCATAAAGCCTGTATCTGGAATTGTAATAGACGCAGAAAGTGAACCTGCTACGGTAAAACTCGAAGCTATGACTTCTGGGGGGCTGGATGGAAGCGCACAATGTTTCCTTAATTATAAAGGCACTAAGGACGCGTTTACTGAGACTTTTTCTTCCAAGCATAGCAAGTTACTAACTTACCTATACTCTGGAAAGATTACTTTGCCTATAGTGTGTGAAGATCCGATAGGGAATATAGCTGAAGGCAGCACTGAATTTGAAATAAAGATAGATGCTACACCTCCTGCAGTAACGAGAATATATAATAAGAACGGTGTGCTTCATGTGATAACTGAGAAAAAAGGAAGTTGCAGTCTTAGCACAAATGATGCTGAAGCATGCTTCTTTGACTACAAGAATGGCACTGAAATGTCTGGAAGCTCCCTTGAGCATACCTTGCCTATGCCTCGAGGCAAAGTATCTTACATAAAATGCAAAAACAAGTTTGGAAAGGTAGCTGGAAGCTGTAGCGCAGTCATACAAGAAGGAGTCATATGAAACGGAACACTTATAAACAAGACTGTACTTTTTTGGTGATGCAGAAAAGAGGGCAAATGGCGATAATTATCATCATCGCAATCCTTGTTGTCATAGCAGTAATATTGCTTATGTTGAACAGAGGGTCGCTTTCTATAATAGGAGGGGAAGCGTTGTCACCCCATAGCTATCTCACCTCCTGTATTGAGCCCCATATAACTTCTACATTATCCACGCAGTTAAAACAGGGAGGTGCTATCATACCTGAAAGCAGTGTTGAATATGAGGGAGATAAGATATCTTACCTATGCTATACTTCTGAGAACTACAAGACATGTACTGTCCAGAAGCCAATGATAAAATCCCAAGTGGAGAGAGAGCTTGCTGAAAGGACCTCTGAGAAATCAAAGTCTTGTCTAGATTCCCTGATCAATGAATATAGAAAAAGAGGATATGAAGTATCCAGTTCTAGTTCAAAAACATCTATAGATATTGTTCCTGGAAAGATAGCGGTAGCTATTGTGTCTCCATTGACTATCAGAAAAGAAGGAACGCAGAGCTTCGACAGATTTGACCTTTCTATAAAGAGCGAAGCTTATGAACTATTAATCATAGGGGAGAGCATAGTCAATTATGAATCGACATTTGGAGATTCTGAAACAACTGATTTCATAAATGCCTATCCGAACCTTAAGATAGAAAAGATTAAAATTCCTAACGGTATAAAGATATATAGAGTATCAAGTTTGACGTCTAATGAGAGGTTCCAGTTTGCTTCAAGAAGCTTGGTATGGCCTCCGGGATATGGAATATGAATAAGATAATGATGATATTGGCAATAGCAGTCTGCTTTGGTCTAATTGGAATTGTAAGCGCAGTAGAGCCTACTGTGTGCTGTGAAAAGACAAAAAATAATCTCTATTGCCAAAATGTGGCTGCAAGTGAATGCGCTGCCGGATCTGCACAAGCTCCTACAGCATGCGACTCGACAAGTTTCTGCAGGCTAGGTACATGTTATGATGGAAAAGAAGGTATTTGTACTGATAATACTCCTAAACTTGCGTGCAATGTTGCAGGAGGAGTATGGAATGAGTCTGCTCCGCCTCAGTGCAATGCTGGATGTTGTGTTCTAGGAGACCAAGCAGCATTTGTTTCTTTAGTGAGGTGCAAAAGGCTCTCTTCATTATATGGCTTGCAAACAAACTTCAAGAAAAACATAGCCAGTGAGGAGCAATGCATACTTTCGGTGCAGAACCAAGATAGAGGCGCATGTGTATATGATTTAGAGTTCACAAGAACATGTAAATTCACAACTAGAGAGGAATGTGGGGCGGGAGTGAATGGGTCATCTGTAAAAGGACAATTCTTCAAGAATTTATTATGCTCGGCGCCTACTCTTGGAACAAATTGCGGCCAATCGACAAAGACTACTTGCGCCCCTGGAAAAGATGAAGTATACTTCCTTGACACCTGTGGAAATCCTGCAAACATTTATGACTCTTCAAAAGCAAACAATCCTGAATATTGGACAAATGTGAAGACAAAGTCAGAGTCTTGTAATCCAGGATCACCAAACAGCAATTCGGTAAGCTGTGGAAACTGCAACTATCTATCCGGAAGCTATTGCAGGCAATCTAAAAAGAACACCGGATTATCATATGTATGTGCTGACTTGAACTGTGCTTCTACATCTAAAGGTCCCAGAAAACATGGTGAATCTTGGTGCATTTCATCTGACAAAGGCACAATAAATCAAGGAAGTAATTCTGTAGGGAGCAGGTTCACGAAACACTTGTGCATTAATGGAGAAGAGATTGTTGAGCAATGTGATGATTTTAGGCAACAAGAATGCATAGAAGACAGTATTCAGACGTCTACAGGACCTTTTCTACAAGCAGCGTGTAAGGTCAACAGATGGCAAGACTGTATAACTCAAACTGAGAAACAAGATTGTCAAAATATAGATATAAGAGACTGCATCTGGAAGCCAGGAATAGCATTTGGAAATTCCACGGATGGGGCGTGTGTGCCTAGAAATTCTCCTGGACTGAAATTCTGGGAAGGAAGTGATGCGTTGAATGTATGCTCACAAGCAAATGCAGTCTGCCAAGTAACTTACGAGAAAGGAGTATTTGGTGGAAAGACTTGCAAGAGCGGATGTGAATGCCTGGCAGAGACTTGGCAGAGACAGAGATCTGAGGTCTGCACGGCATTAGGTGATTGTGGTCCCAAGGTAAATTGGGTTGGAGATAAGGGATTCAAAGAAGGATTTAAAATAACTCGATAAATAGAAATGCTTTTATATTCAGATATTCTTCAAAGATGATGGATTTGATTGAGAGATTTAGAGAAAAGTCCTCGATTATGGTTTCTTCTGGAGCACTAGCAGTATTATTGTCCTCTGGATGTGCTACCCCTGAAGGGACTTTTGCATTGGGAGGTATTGCGGGCGGAAATGCATTGTATAACAGTAGCCTTTCTCCCCAGGCGGCTGCAGGACTTGGATTGGCTTCGGCACTTCTTCAATCTGGAGCGGTACTTCAACAGGGAAAGCAGACTCAGCAGATGATTAATCAGCCACAATCTTCAAATGACTCTAATGTATCTGCTAATACCTCTGCAGAAGTATATGCGTCTGATCCATTCATGAAAGTATTAAGGCTTCCTGATGTAGGAAGAGTTGCTATTTTATATTATGAGCATACTATCGATAAAAATGGAGATGGTGCAGATTATCCTGAAGAATATGTTGGCTTGAGGCCAGCAAATAATGCAAGATTCCCTCAAGGTAAGCCGTTTCGAATAGGTTATTCTTTTGAAGATAAAAGTTTCCAGAAGTTTTTTGTGAAAATATTGGATGCAGAGGGTAATATTAAATTAGATACTATGATAGAATCTTCAGAGCCAGAAGATGACATAGAAGTAGAAGTTAAAAAATTGCAGTTCTCAGGAAAATATTCCTTGGTAGTATATGGTAAAGAAAAAGATAATAGGGCGACTCTCATTATAAATCAACCAAAACCATGGTTCAGTTTTGGAAAGAGCGCGGTAACTTATTCTCCGCCCCCCAAACCAGAACCGAGAGTATTGTTTCTTGGTGAAGCGCCTTTTGAAGTCTATGAAAGCAAGTAGAATCTGAGAAGATTTATAAACTAGGAGGGCATCGCTACGATATGCAAAAAAGAAGTGGAAGGAAGGGAGTCTTATCTGTGGTTTCTGGACAAGTTTTTATCTTAATTTGTGCAGTTTTTGCAATATCTTTTGTGATAGGACAGGCTCAGAATGTTTATGCAACATCTCACTCTCCATCGGGATCTCCAGGTCTAAGTACAGGGATAGATCTCCCTGATCCATCACCTCTTCCAGCCCCACCAGTCTCTCCAGATTTAAGTTCAAAGATAAAACTGCCTGAACAGAAAAAATTTTGGGGAGGTACTAAGACGCCTAATCCTACTGGAACAAATTCTCTTTATCTTAGACAAAAAGGAATAATCGTGAAAGGTGCAAGCGTTGAAATTAGAGGTAAACCTTATTCTGATGTCCAAAGTATAATTCCTCCTGGAGCTGATGGAAAAGGTGGTAAGATAATTGCAAATGGAGAAGAAATCACTATCAATACTAAAGAATTCAAAGATATTCAGCAAAGCGTAGCATCACAGGGAGGGACTCTATCTGGAACACATAAACAAAAGATACCATTTACTGATATCGAATTTTCCGGGATGGGTGCTCATTTATTGACTGGTGTATTGTGGGCAACAACGGCAGTAGGCATCATAAAGCTTGTGGGAGAGATTGCAGGACTGGATAAAGAACTTACAAATTCTTTATCTGCCGCCGCGATGGCGGGGATAATAGGAGGGAGGTTGCTTTATGGGCTAGCAACAGAGGCAAAATATACTTCATGGGGTGTTGGTTCATTTGCAAATAAAATCGGACTTTCCGCCACTCAATTTGGGTTTGTGACTGGAATAGGGATAGCGGCAGCAGTATTTTTCTTGATGTATAAAAAAGAAGAGAAAAAACTGGTAAGGTTCGAGTGCTTACCATGGGAACCTCCACTTGGGGGGAAGAAATGTGAAGATTGCAATAAAGATCCTAGCCGACCGTGCACCGAATATAGATGTAAGTCATTGGGACAGGCATGTGATCTTGTAAACAAAGATTCTACTGTGCCACAATGCGTGTATAAGAGTGTTAATGACGCAAGAAGCCCTATGATAAGCCCTTGGAAAGATGTATTGTCTCCTGGAGAACTAAAGTATGTAACTGATACAAGTGTTCGTCCTCCTGCAATAGGAATTAAAATAACCTCAAATTCAGGTTGCTTGCCTGCTTATACTCCATTAAAATTTGGAATAACTACTGATGAGCCTGCGCAGTGCAAGATAGACTTCAATGCTACCACTCCTTTCTCAGACATGCAATATTATGTTGGGGAAAGTAATTATTTTGCATACAATCACACACAGAAAATGAGATTGCCTGCACCGGATAATTCTAAAGATGTTGCATCACCTACGTTGAGGAATGATGGGACAATAAGTATGTATATCAGATGCCAGGATGCCAATGGAAACTATAATGCTGATGCTTATGCAGTTAGTTTCTGCGTGGATAAGGGGCCAGATACAACCCCTCCTTTGATTGAGGAGTTTTCTATACCATCTGGAAGTTTTGTGCAATACAGGAAAGATATTGTGCCTATAGAATCATATATCAATGAACCTGCGCAGTGCAAGTGGAGCATTCAAAGCAAAAACTATGAGACAATGGAAAATGTCATGCAGTGTTCTAATGAGAGCATTGAGATAAATGCTGACCTACAATATATATGTAAAGGCAATTTGACTGGAGTAAAGGACAGAGAAGACAACTCTTTCTTCTTCAGGTGCAAGGATATTGCAGGCAATGTAAATGTCGCAAGCAAAGAGCTTGTGTTAAAAGGTAGTCGGCCCTTGGATATATTCTCTGTCGGTCCTAATGGAACAATCTCGGGAAGCACAGATACTGTAAAAGTAGATATTGTTGTAACTACCACTAACGGTGCTGAAGATGGGAAATCTGTGTGTTCATTTGCTCCCTCTGGGCAAAAAGAGTACATAAAAATGTTTGAGACTGGAGGAATATCCCACAAGCAGACCCTTGGATTAATAAGTGGCAATTATAATTATTCCATAAGATGTATAGATGCAGGAGGCAACCTTGCAAAGACTAGCGCGGCATTTACCATAATTGTAGATAAGCAGCCTCCAAAGATAACGAGGGCATATAGATTCAATACAGAGGCATTGAAAGTAGTCACTGATGAAGATGCTCAATGTGTATATTCACTTACCTCTTGCAACTACAGGTTTGTGGAAGGGATTGAGATGATACATTCCCCTATAGAAGAGCTTGAGAGCCATCTTGCTGAATGGAAGGACAATGCAGTCTATCATATAAAATGCAGCGATGCGTATGATAATGAACCTGACCCTAATGCCTGCAACCTAGTAGTGAGTGCTTCACAGATAAAAGGCGAAGTTATATCCATACCTAATCCTGTGAAGCCCTAATATTGATTTCAGATGATGCCTTTTGTTTACTAAATTTTATTTTAAATTAAGTGCTACCTTCAAAAAATTGGCTGAATCTTAGGCCTTTTGTCTCTGCTTTTTCCATGCTGATTACCCAATTATTGCCAGTATCCTCGAGATGTTCTGGAGGGATGAAATGCCAGCCTTTATAGTTAAACCTGATTGCTAGGGCTGGCTGAAGACCAAGCATCAATGAAAATTTAACAAAATCTTCTATCTGAGATTTTGTGATATAGATGCGATTTTTCTTGCTTGACTTTGCTTCAATAGCATAACCTTTCTTGCCGACTTTCCCAACTATAATGTCGCAGGGAGAATCGTCATTTACTCCTGAACCTGCAACACGGAGGGCGCGCCAACCGTGCTCTGTAAACATTTTAACTAATTCGCGCTCAGCATTCGACCCCTTTGATTTATTTGACATAGAACTTCCATGTTAAAAAGGATTTAAATAGTTTTATTTCTTAATGTAATTTATGATTCCGACGGAAAAAGAGACATGGAAAAAATCTAAGAGAACTCCAAGATGGCTGTTTCTGATATATATTGTAATTGCACTGGGAGTGATTGCTGCAATAATATTCCAACTGTTTATAGTATTTGAAGACAGTTGGAGAATACAGAGAGTCGAAGCAGGATATCATAAGTATATCTACTGCAATTCTCTCTGCCCAACTGAAACACAATACAATGATTATGGACAGCTGCAAAGGTTCTTCGATGCTTCATGCAAGAATTCATGTGAAAAAGAATATGTAGATTCTATGAATGAGAATGACAGGCAGACACTGAAAGAGATATTCAACGGAGAGAGAAATTCTTCATTTAGAATGCTGAATAATTCTTATAATTATTTTAATTGTGAAGGCAATATGAAGAGCAACCTTAGTTTCCTTTACATTAATTGTATGCAAAATCTATTTGCAATAGTAACGAAAGAGACTGACTTAAGCGAAGTCAGATTGCCTAAATTTACTTCATATTATTTTGAGATAAGCGAGTTTTCCTGTTCTACAAATGTTGCTAGAGTCAGGAGAGATAGAGGCCAAGGTGAGAATATCTCGCTTATATTTACTGTAAATGATGTAAATGGAAAAGAAATAAAGACTGCGACATCAAACGTTCCCGCCTTGGGCGAATCAAGCGAGTATCCACTCTCAATTAAGGGTCTTGGCAAGGTATCCAAATTGGGTCTTGTTGCAGTTGATTCGATTACAAACAGAAGCGTGACAAATCCTATTTGGAAGAAATGCCAGTAATTTTCTTATTTAATGACAAATTGTTTCTTGCAGAGCTGACCATCCCAAGATAATCTCTAGGAGGCGGAATGATTCTATTGCCATAAAAAGCTTGTGCAAAAGTATATCCTAAAGGCAAGTCTTCCTGAGAGATATTCTGCTCTTCACGAGTATACCATCTAAAAATTCCTCCAACAATTACCCTAGATCTTCCCTACCTTTAGGAAGAAATATCGGTGCGTGAAGTTTCTGAGGCTCACCAATCAAGATACTTGGTGAAATCGATTCTACTATCGCTTCAGGCATGTCCTTAAAAAATGGGTCTTTTTGATGAGGAAGAGATATTTTTTGATGTAGAATTAATTCTTTATTGTATTGTCTCTCCCCTATTGGGAATCCATTGGGATTCTTGGTTGAGTCTAGATAGAAACGCAAATATACGTAATATCTTGGTCCCTCCATAAACATTCATTAACTGAGTGTTATATAAATATCGTTTTTCCTTTGAATGTAGTAAAAAACATTATCAAGTATTATGATTAATTATCCAGCCAAGGGACAGAATTATCACTATGATTGGCAGCCAAGGGATATTTGCCGAAATTACGCCTAGTTCTGAGAATAGCCATATGATTCCAATTATAAGAACCAAGAACGCAAATGTTGGAAACTTCTTTCTCATGTTTTTAATTAAATATCTCCCAATAAAAGTCCTAAATATCTCTTGCTTGCAAAGTTCTTCTGCCGTTTGCTTTTGCACGTTGGGCTGCAGCTTCCAAAATTTCCTTGACCTTCTTATCCAAGGCTTCTGCTACCTCTCCTGCTACGCTCATTTCTGGAACAGCGGCTTTAATCTTACTTTTTATTATCAGATCGGTCATTTTTACCTCCCCTTGTCTCTTTTTTCTGCCCTGCTTTTACTTCAAGCTTAGATTCTGGCTTTGTTTCGGGGCGCATAAAGGGAAATAACAAAACATCGCGGATTGAATCCTGCCCTGTAAGAAGCATAACCATTCTGTCTATACCTATGCCAATTCCGCCCGTCGGAGGCATGCCTACTTCAAGCGCATTTACAAAATCTTCATCATATGGATTTGCTTCTTCATTTCCTTTCTTGAGCATTGCCTGCTGTTCTTCTAGAAGTTTCTTCTGCATGACTGGATCGTTTAGCTCTGAATATGCATTCCCAAGTTCTGCGCCCATGCAAAATGGCTCAAATCTTTCTATCAGGCGGCAGAGCTTGTCATTTCTGTGAAGCTTGCAAAGAGGAGTTGTCTCAAGCGGATGGTCTATGATGAATGTCGGCTGTTCTAAATGAGACTCGCAAAAATGCTCAAAAAGAGATTGCACTGCCCAGCCCCATGTATTTCCTTTTTTCTCGACTTTGTGCTCTTCTATTACATCGAATAACTCTTTAGCAGACATTTTTTCTACATCTATTTTTGCATATTTTTTGATCGCTTCAGCCATAGTCATTCTCGCCCAAGGCTTCTTGAAATCTATATCCTTGCCTCTGAAATTAATTTTTGTAGAGCCATTTACTTTCTTTGCTGCGCAAACATATAAGTCTTCCATAAGTTCCATCATGTCGTTGTAATCCGCATAGGCTTGATATATTTCCATCATTGTAAACTCTGGATTGTGCCAGCGATCAATTCCTTCATTTCTGAAATTGTGGGCAATTGTAAAAACTTTTTCGTAGCCACCGATAATAAGCCTTTTTAGATAAAGCTCTGGAGAAATAGCCAGATATAAATCGATGTCTAAAGCGTTCAGATGTGTTTTGAAAGGCCTTGCTGCTGCGCCGCCGTATACTGCCTGGAGATAAGGTGTGTCTACTTCATTGAAGCCTTTGCTTTTCAAGAATTCGCGGATTGCGTCAAGTATTTTTTCCCTTTTGTCTAAAACTTGCTTTACTTCGGGAGACATTATCAAATCCAGATGACGCTTTCTGTATCTTTCTTCTTTGTCTTCCAACCCGTGCCATTTGTCTGGAAGAGCTTGAAGAGATTTTGAGAGAATGTCTGCTTTCTTTGCTAATATTGAAAGTTCTCCCCGCTTTGTCCTGAAAACTGTGCCCTCTATTCCTACAAAGTCTCCAAGATCAATATATTTCTTAAAAAATTCTGAGACCTTCTCAGAGGTATCTGGCTCTTGCAATACTATTTGTATTTTTCCCGTTTCATCCTGAATTGAGCCGAATGCTATTTTACCCATATCGCGAAAAGACATGAGGCGGCCAGCAATTTTTGCTGTCGATTTTGAATGCTGTTCTGGCTTTAATTTCTCATGCTCTTTCTGAAGCTGGGCTGAAGAATCTTTCTTGTCATAACTATATGGATAAGGGTTTATCCCTTTCTTCCTAAGCTCATCTATTTTCCTCAAGCGCTCTTTAAGCAATTCATCTTGTCTTCCCATAATACGAGGAGAAAAAGGGCATTTATATATATTTTGAAGAAAAGGTCAGCTCCTTAGAATGATCTCTAAGGGCATTAATAACTCTCTCATAATGGAGATTTTCAGGTATATTGAGTTCTTTTATCCCTTTTGCAACATCTTCCCTGCTAATTGCCTCGGCAAATCCTTTTTTCTTCAAGGCCTTCTTCACAGAATCTGCTGACATTCCTTCAAAATTTCCTGGCCTGACCTTTGCAAGGGCAAGAATGAATCCTGACAACTCATCTACTGCAAACAATGATTTGGCCATATTTGATGTCCTTTTGACACCGGAGTATTCTGCATGACCTAAAATAGCATCGATAGTCTCTGCAGGATATCCTTTTTCCCTAAGTATCTTGACCCCTTCAAATGGATGATGTTCTGCCGTGGGAAATTCCTCATAGTCAAAATCGTGCAACAGACCAGTAATGAACCATAAGTCCCTATCTTCTTGAAAGTAATCTGCATAAGCTTCCATAGCATATGCTACAGCAAGGCAGTGCGTTCTTAACGACTGAGACTGCACATGTTCGTGCAATAGTTGCATAGCGCTTTCCCGAGATACCATATTTTTCTTATACTATCTGTATTTAAAGAGATTATGAATTAAGAGAAGTGGTCCTTCCCTCCTGGTGTAAAAAGAAGGTAACTTGCAATCCATCCTTCAATAAGAAGGAATAAAATCCCGAAGACAAAGTTTCCTGATCCGATAATGAGGAGAGAATAAATTATTGCAAATATTGCCAGAACTATCTGAGTCATCCGCGCCCAATTCTTCCTTCTCTTGAGATATATGGCTAACAAAACATGAGTGAAGGCCAAAATAAGTAAAATTGCTCCAAAATAGGGTGCAACCTTAGCAATCATAAGAACATAACTCTCTGCATCCTCAGCAGCTATATTTGAGGAAGGATAATTCTTAAGTGCCTCTAGGAACTGTTCTGTGGCCTGACTCGGGTCTTTTAATATCTGTATGCTGCTCGCAATGAGAGATATGCCTAACAAAAGCAGGAGAAGTGCTATAATGCAGTCTATAACTATTATGGCCTTTATAGAAGAGGGAGACACAGTTGGCTTTAATTTCCTGACCTGGCTCTTTTTCATGTGACGATGACGATCGTATGCTTTTTAAATCCTTGTCTTAGATTTTGAGAATCTTGAATTCCCTGAACCCTTGGAAGCGTTCTTCTTTCTGTTCAACCGATCTTATCTGCGCATATTTAGGCCCTTTGCTGCAGACTTCAGTCATCTCTTCCACATCTTCCTTATTACCTTCAAGAAAGATCTCTACACGTCCATCTTCAAGATTTCTTAGAAATCCCCTTACATCATTAGCATCTGCATTCTCCTTTATGAATTGCTTGAAAAACAAGCTCTGTAACGACCCTGTGATTGTCAGCCTGACTGTTTTTTTCATATTGTTCTTACATACCTCTTATTAAAATAGTTTCCTATCTATTGGATATTTACCCTTGAATTAGAATTATTAGTTGGTTGTTCTTTAGAACCATCATGCTGGAAGGATTGTGAGAAATTCTCATCAATAAACCTTAGATACTGTATATCTTTCCATTCTTTCCCCACTAACTTTGCCGCTTGTTTATCCATATCTAGAGGGAAACCTGCCAGAATTGTGCCTTGTTCTGAAGCATCGATGACTGTAAAATCCGGCATCTTGCACCTCAATATGTCATGAACTGCGTATTTCAATGGCCATTTTCTTATCTTGCTCTTTTTCCTAGCGAAAAGGCCTTGGTAATACCTGGAAGGGAATGCTCCAAGCATGTTGGATAGAGAGCCTTGCATGTCAAGCTCGCCGTCGTGAGATAACTTTGGCAGTGAGACTATAAACCCTTCGAGCAATAGTTTAGGATACCTTATGCTCTCAAATTTAGAGAAGTTGCCATCCTGTATCTCTTCTATTTCTGCTTGATTTAAATCAAGCAGACCTACCTGATATTTCTCCGAGAGGGTCTTGTATCCAAGAGAGTCAAAAAGCTCCATTGTCTCTGCGCCATCTGAGCCTTCTGCTATGAAGACAGATGTGTCTGGCTTCTTGTTTTTAAGACAGAACTTGAGAACCTCTTCTACAAATTCTACTGGAGTATTCATAGCATCTTTTTGATTTACTGCGGGTTTTAGAATGATTGTCTTTTGCTTCTCCAATGCCCTCTCAAACTTGATGAGTTCTAATAATTTTGGCACAGTGGCCTCATATGAACGAAACTTTATTGAAACTCCTTTTGTCATACATCCTTTATTTGACTAGAGCTTTTAAAGATTGTTGTGTTTGTTTACTCTGCATCACTAATATTGTCGTCGGTGTTATCTTCTAAGGAAAGGTCACTTTGTGAGGGAGATAACCTGCCATCTGCTTCTCTCCTATCTAATTCATTGTTGACAATGGCAATGGTCTGCGAGGCAAAATAGACCTTTGGGCCGATAGTGACTGGTGTACAATAAGACTTAAGGCGCTTTAGTTCCTTGAGTGGAAGGCCTTTATGATCTCCCAAAATAAAGACAGGATTTTCTTTTATTTCTACTGTACGAATATCTTCTCCTTTGGGGTCTAGGATGTAAAGATTTCTCCCTTGTTCTGTCAGCCCCTTTGCAACTTCCAGAAATCCTTTCTTCTCAATCCAGAATCCGGGGAAGACTTCTTTCTTTTCTCCTTCTCTATACTTATAAAGCATTTTTTTTAGGACACCAGAGACGTCTTTCTTGGCTAAATAAATCTTGTCTATCCCGGTCTTCCCTTCCGTAACTGGTTTAAGCTCAAGGTGCTTGGGAGGATCTGGTGGCCCTGCGAAGCAAAGATGAAGCCGAGCATCAGTCCGGATTTTATGACTGAGAAAAAAAGTTGCAATCACTGTGTGAATCGCGATATCTATCCTTCCAGACCTTTGGAGGTCCTCGGTGACATAACTGCCTGATGTAGGAGCAGTACGTGAATAATATATGAACTCTCTCATGCTGAGATTTAGACAGATGAGCTTTTAAGGCTTTGTTCAGAATAATTTGGATCCATTCGGAACTTTTCTCTCTGGAGCTGCGAGCACTATATCTCCATTCTCATCTGCAAATCCTGTCGTCAATACCTCTGAGATGAATGGCCCAATCTGTTTTTTAGGAAAATTTACTACACCAATGACTTGCTTTCCTATGAGTTGTTGCTTTGTATAATGCTTGGTTATCTGAGCGCTGGATTTTTTGACTCCTATCTCCTCGCCAAAATCAATTTCTAGCTTATAGGCAGGCTTCTTTGCTTCTGGAAATTCTTCAACTTTTAGAATTGTGCCTACACGAAGTTCTACTTTTTCGAAATCTTCCCAGGTGATTTTTTCCATAATTTTATCCTGAAATTCTTCTTTAAATAATCTTCTTATAGACAGAACCCAATCAATTAAGTACAAATTCCGGCTTGGCCACCAGATCTTCCTTTCCTATAAACTTGTAACAGCCAATGAATTTATCCTCGGAAATTATGCAAATCTTTCCCTCTTCTATGAGGTTCTTGACATGATCTTTGTCCTTGAGGAAAGAGAGAAAGATTGGACTCCCAGTTAAACATTTCTTAACTACATCCTTTCTTACCTCTATAGTCGGCATTATTGTAGTTACTATCTCTCCAGGTACAAGCATCGATCTCAAAATTTTATCTTCGCCATCTTTAAATTTATTTAGAGCATTCTCAAAATCATATAGTGTATGAATATCCTTCTCCGAGAATAAACCTGCCTGTGTCCGACGGAGTTCTAACATATGTGCGCCACCAATTTCTTTCCCCATATCGTCGCAGATTTTCCTTATATACGTCCCTGCTTGAACTTGTGTTTCAAAAAGAATGTCTTTGCCGTCGATCTCCAAGATATTGAAATACTTAATTTCACGCTCGCGGACTGCTCTCTTGACACGGGAACGCACAGGTGGAAGTTGCTGAATTTTTCCGATGAATTTTTCCACAATCTTATTTAATTTTGATTCTGATATTTCTTGGTGTACTCTCATGATGCCCACATAAGTCTTATCTCTGTGCATAAGATATTCGTTTAACCGACAAGCTCTACCTATCCCTACTGGAAGCACACCAGATACTGCTGGGTCGAGAGTGCCAAAATGAGATGTCTTATTAACATTAAGAGAATTCTTCACAAATTGAGAAACCTGGAAAGAGGTGGGCCCAGAAGGCTTATCTATATTTATAATACTGAAACGAATAAGATCTTCGGTAGATTTTTTAGACTTTATAACTTGGATATCGAGCATAGAATCATTCATATCGATAAGTATTTAAAGATACACTTGTTTGTATGAGGAGATTTGATTTTGTTACCTCTTTTTAGGGATAATAAAACGAAAGATTTAAATAATCTTTGAGAGTAGAGAAATTAATGAATAAGAAGAGCGTGTATTCTGCAAAGAGGCTTGTTAAGGATTTTTGGCTATTGCTAAAAGGAAATAGAGTTAAATTTAGTTTTTGGATGCTCGCTATGTTCGCCGCCGGACTTTTGGGATATGTTTCAATTTATTTTCTTGGGAAGATTGTAGATTTTTTTGTTAAATATGATTCTGGCGAAAGCTTGCAGCCATTTTATCTATATGCTGCGGGGATTGCAGCAGTAGGAATAATTATGACCTTGACTAGACAGAATGCAAAGCTATCGATTCTTACTCTTGGAGCAGATATAAGAAAGAAGATAAGAATTATTGCGATGAGCAAGCTCATTGATCTGGAACTGAAGTGGCATGAAAAAGAAAACACTGGGGCAAAAATACAGAAAATAAGCAGTGGAGGACAGAATATCTATGATGCAATGAGGATGTTTGTTAATGAAGGAATGAGCATTCTGACTGGAATGGGTGGTGCCTTCGTCATATTTGTGCTGCTTGACTTTAAATATGGTCTTTTTGCAATCGGTTATTTAATAGTATTTTTGTCACTTCAAAGCTATTTTATGAAAAAAAAGGCTGTCCTTCAGGATAAACTTAATAAGATAAATGAAAAACTTAGCGGAAAGGTACATGAATCTGCGGCTAATATTCTTGCAGTTAAATCCCTGGGATTGAAAGAAAATTTCAGGAATTCCCTTGAATCACATGAAGATGAATATTATAAAATATGGTTGAAAAATAGATCCCTTGAAGCGAAAAAATCAATGATTATATCTATTGTTGCATCTTTGGGGTACGGGTTATTTATTGTTCTGCTGGGATTTGATGCTGCTAAAGGAATAATTGAGGCTGCCACGATATTTGTTTTTGCAAATTATTTTGGAAGACTTAGAGAAAGCTCGGATATGCTTATTAATTCTAGCGACAGAATAATCGAGCTAAAGTCAGGTATAGGGCGAATAATGAGCCTTCTTGATGAGAAGACCATCGAAAGAGAGTCACCAAAGTTGGCCGAAGTAAATCATAATTGGAGAAGAATAGAATTTATGAATGTTGGATTTAGATATAAGGACAAATGGGTTCTAAAAAATTTTAATCTCAGAATAAATAGAGGTAATAAGATAGGAATTGTTGGACGCTCTGGCTCTGGAAAGTCTACGCTTGCCAAGTTGATTTTGGGACTTTATGAGCCGCAAGAAGGAGAGATTCTTATTGACGGGAAGCCGCTCCGCGATTACAAACAGAGTTCTATAAACAAGCAGATAGGAATTGTTCTACAAGATTCTGAAATGTTTAATTTGCCTCTTGCTGGGAACATAGCAATTACTGATGAAAAGCCTAATGAAGAGAAAGTTGCGATTGCCGCGAGAACGAGCGAGCTGCAGGAAATGATAAAAAGGCTTCCGCAAGGACTTAAGACCCTGATAGGTGAGAGAGGATACCGACTTAGCGGAGGAGAAAGACAGAGAGTTGGAATTGCGAGAGCAGTTTATGCTAATTTTCCAATGCTTATTCTTGATGAAGCGACTTCTCACCTCGATAGCAAGACAGAAACTAAAATAAGAGAGAATCTTGACAAAGCACTTGAGAATTCTACCTTGCTGGTTATTGCACATAGACTTTCTACTTTGAGAGATGTCGATAAGATTATTCTAATGAGTGGAGGCACAATTACAGAGGAAGGAACATTTGATGAGCTTGTTAGAAAGAAGAGGCATTTCTATGAGTTGTATCGGACGCAGAATAGGATTTAGGAAGTTATAACATTTAAATATCTCTCTTTCTATGAATAATTGGAGGTGGAAGATGAAAGGAAATATTAAATGTGTTGGATGCAGTGGATGCGGAGGAGCCGTATATGGTCTTGGATTTATCGGTGCAGCTGTTTATTATATTTCTACAGCTTCTGGATTCTGGATGGGAGTTCTTGGAGTGCTTAAGGCGATTGTATGGCCTGCAATAATTGTTTATGGAATGCTGAAGAGTTTGGGAATGTGAGAAAATAATCATATCGGCCTAGTTTAAGTTTATTACATTATGGCTATTTAATTAAGAGACTTTGTAAGGAATCATATTCTTCCGTCTAAATAGGCCTTCCTTTCTTTTTCTGGGAAACGCTCGATAGCGTAGCGGAGAGATGTGCGAGACATGCTAGAATGATGCTGGTTGAGAAAAGATTTTAGAGTTTGAAGGTCTTTTTTACCGACTTCACGGAGCATCCAGCCGACTGCCTTGTGAATTAAATCGTGCTTGTCTTTGAGGAGAATCTCTGCGATGTGGAGCGTTTCTTCAAATCGGCTTTCCCTTATGAAATATGCTGTTGAAATAATTGCTATTCTTCTGTCCCAAAGCAAATTAGAGCGGGCTAACTGAAATAATTTGCTCTTGTCTTTGTCTAAAAGAAAATGCCCAACGATTCTTGGGGCGCTGAGGTCGACCAAGTCCCAGTTATTGATATTTTTTGTGTTTGAGATATAGAGATCGTATATTTCTTCTCTTTTATTCGGATTTTTTTCAAATTGATAGACAAGAATTAAAAGAGCGGCGAGGCGCTCTTCATGATATTTTGACTTCAGAGAGGATTGGATTTCTTTTAGAGAGAGAGAATGGAATTGCTTAATTATTTCTCTTATTTGTGGGACCATTATACCGATAAAAATATCTCCTTCTGCATATTCTCCTTTTCCTGTTTTGAAAAATCTCTGCAAGAGCGCGGCTTTCTCTGGATTTTTTAGTGCGAGGAGTGATGATTGAAGAGAGGACATAAAAGAAAGAAAATTAATAAGAATATAAACTTACTTCTGCAACGCCATTCTTTGAGGTCTCTGAGTTTTCTCAACCTTAGTGGTGTGCTTCTGTGCCTTTGCCTGCTGTTCAGCTTGCTTTATGTTGGCTTGTTCAACTGATTTTCCTTTTTCTTCTTCATCTTTTTTCTGTTCTTCAGTCTTCTCTTCCTTCTTTTCTTCAGTCTCCTTAGGAGCATCTTTCTTTGTAGGCATATGCTTCTTCATCTCTCTGAGTTTCTTGAATGCAACTAGCTGAGGCGTTTCTACAAATGTCACATGGACAATATCTCCTTCCTTCTTTGCTTTGACTCTAACTTTTCCTGGAGGATTTGTCCTTCCCTTGAACCATAGATCATTATTGAAAAAAATGTCTAATTTTACCTTATTGACATCGCGATCTGTGACCTTCATGTGTTTTGCTATAAATTGCTTGATTGCTTTTACGGCTTTTCCTGTCCTTTCGTATTGCGGAACACGAATCCAGATCCTTCTGAGAGGTATGATGTATTCACGTTCTAATACCTTATTTTCTACCATATTAACCTAAGTGTGACTTTGGAGATCTTCTTGGCTTAAGCTTTAGTTTTGTTCTTCTCCAATGTCTCCTGTTTTTAGTTATTTGTGAAGGATGAACGTGACCTGCTTTTCCTTTTCCAAACTTTCTTAATACTGCCCAAAAAGGTGCCCATTTAGTCTGCCTTGAGGCTACCGCAAGAGCTAATTTCTTCTGGTACACTCTTCTCATACTTTAATACCTTCCAAGAATTCTTTTCCCTTTTTAGTAAGCTGTCTTCCGGCATTCTTTCCCTTTGCCTTTTCTATAAGGCCTGCGGCCTCAGACTGCTGTAAAATCGTACGAATTATTTTTCCCCCAGATTTCCTGAACTGAGGAGGTTTCATACCTCTGTCTTTCCTACCGCCATACCTCGTCCTCAACCTCTGGACGCCTACTATTCCTTGTATGTATATCTGTCTTAATATGCTGGCGCCACGAATATACCAAAAATCGGGGTTATTGATGGGTCTCTGCTTATGCTGGCCGGACTTTACAAATTCTATCCATTCTGGCCTCTTGAATTCTTCAATCTCTTTCAATGCACCTGCTAGTGATGCGTTGTACTTTCCAGGTTCAATAGAACGAATGTCTGTCATTGCATCTGTAGGTAAAAAAGAGGGCTTATAAATCTTACTTTTGCGGAGCGTGTCTTCTAAGTATGACTGTAAATCCAATTATTCTTGCAGTATAACTTTGTCCTGTCTTCGCGGATAAACCTTCTGTCATTTGTTGAACCATGTATTTAATCTTCTCTTTATCCCTACCTGAAGACTTTAGGACTGAGATCCTGACATCTTTGTGAGTTTTCAATACTAATGAAAGTGATTCGATCACACCAGGTGTTACGCCTGCTTTTCCAATCTGGAATTTTACATAGAAACTCATATTATTTTTGAACCTCCTGCAGGGAGAGCGGATAGGAACTCTTCTTTTGTAAAATTATACATCGTCTTATCTAATTCGTCGAACAAGTCATTTTTATCTGTCTTTCCGGGAATAATTATGAGCATCGAATCTTTTTTAGTTTTAATAGATAGCTCTGGCACTGCCCTCAATATATCTTTCTGAATAGTCAAGACCAGTTTCAAGATAACCTTTTTTCTTTCAATCTTGCCATTTACTCCCCACATTCCTTCTTTCATTTTATTAGATTTGTAGAGCTGGTCTGATCTGAATATGTCCACCTCTGTGCTTCTTTTGCCGCTCTTCCACGCTTGACTAAAGCAACCTGTGAAAATAGCGCATTCCTCCATTTCTTTATCACTTATCTTGGATAAAGGTGAAAGGATGACTGTGAATGGACTGCCTGGAGATGTTGTGTGCATCACAATCAATGTAACTCTTTCAGATTTTACCTTATTGAGAAGGGCGTCATTTTGAGCAGCACTCTTCCCACCTATAACTAGCTTGCCATTAGAGGTTACAAACCACTTGTATTTCTTAAAATCTTTAATCAGAGATTGCATAAATTAACGACAAAAAGCTTGTTTTTAATTGTTTATATTTAAATAATGAGTTATTTTTTCCTGGATTTTTAAACTTAATTAAACCCTTCCTCTTCCTCGTCATTCCACTCCGTTTCTTCTGAATCGCTTTCATCGTCAAAAAGATATTCTTCTTCTTTATCTTCCGATTTAGTCTTTTTAGGCATCAGAAAAATCCTCCTTTGGTAATTTCTAAAGTAAAGAAATTGCCACCTATAGACTGTCCCACTTTTGTATCGGTAACATCTAAAATTACTCTTTGTGTACAGCTAACTGTACCTGATGGAATATCCAAAAGAATTACATCATATGCTTTATCCTCTCCATGAAATTCTTGAAATGGTAATTGTTTGTTTAAAGGAGTCTTAAAAAGATCTTCTGTCTTCTGCCGACCTAGATATTTGTCATCAATGCAACTCTTACCATTTTGGGGACCCAACGAAAGGCGATATTGAAGCCTATCTTTATCAGCCTTAGATCCATCTTGAGTACGTGCTGCTATAGCCACACCGAAATTACTCGATCCTGCCTTCACAGAAACTTTTTTTTCTCCATCTTCCGTATATATTCTAATATATCCTTCTTCCCCTCCAAGTTGCTTATCAATTTCTCCTCTAACCTTTTCATCAATTGAAGTAATACTTTTATTTGCAACGAAGAATATTTGCCTTATAAGAATAAGGCCTAAAATGAGCATGGTCATGCCTAGAACAATAATGACTATTGTCCCTATTGAAAGCTCGATTGCCCCCTTTTTAGGTTGTTGTAGAAGACTTTTCATGTGAATTATGACTCCCTATAAGACTTTATATATTCGGCAACAAACTGAGTTTGAGATCCGTATAAAATATCCAATAGATTAAGAACAATCCCTATTATTGATAGCGTAAGTCCCCAAAGGGCCCAATTATTATTACTATCGTGTCTTTGCTTGAGAGCAAATACTAGAGCTACTATGCCCGGTACAATTCCATAATATGAGGGGAAGACCAAGCTTACAATGCTTAAGACAACGCTTGCCGTGCCAAAACTATTATAGTTGGAGGTCAAATACTTGACAGCTCTTTTTTTCATAGTGTATAAAGAGTGTAGGGTTTTATAAATGTTATGACTTATCTGAAACAAAAATGGGCGGAGAGGGAATCGAACCCCCGACACCACGAGCTTCAGTCGTGTGCTCTCCCACTGAGCTACCCGCCCTTAATAAAGTTAAAGTTAAGTGACTTTTAAATGTTTTTAGGAGAAAATGAGGCAAAAATAAGACTAATCTGGCTGACCTGTGACCAAGGCATAAACTACTCCTGCTAGGCATTCCTTTCCACTCTGCCCCCGTCTATCAACATAGTTATGAGGAGTCATATTTCCAAGTGGTCGGATTTTTGTATGGTAAAACCAAAGCATAGCCCCTTCATCGCCAAGAGAGGTTCTTAATGCTCCAACAAAAGAATATCTGCCTATACGCACTCCTCTCATTTCCCTTTTGAGATCTGAGATTTTATATTTTTCTTTCATAATTATTTTAATTTTCCAAACAATATAAAGATTATTGTTATAGAAAAGTGTGAGTCAGAGTAGGCCAGATTCTGTCGAACTACGACAACCTACGGTTTTCCCTTAGGCTACATACAGTGCGTGCTGACATCTGTCTTTGCGTGCGGCTTGGGCACTTGCATCTGCGAAGGTGCTCGTTTCATCCTGTCTCTCTCGTCTTAGCTTCCCGCATGGTGCATTGCTCAAAGAGAGCGGTGGCGTTTCTGTAGCCACAGAAGACTAAAGTCCTCTGTGCCCGCAACATTTACATGATTGCAGGAGAGCTTAGCTTCACAACTATATGCTTTTCAGCACATCGCATTATCGTTTTCTGTAAGGAAAACGGATGTCCGGACCTTCCTCAGAATCAGAATGTATAAGCACTCTTGTCAATTGAATGACCGACTCCGAAGTCAGCTCCCTGACTCACAGAAATAACGAGAATTAAGCATTTTTAAGGCTTTGCTTTTACAATTTAAACCTTTTCCGGAAGATTTAAATAAATAGATTGTGCGATAATTTAATGTTCTATAAAGTTATCGTAGCAGGGGTAATTGCGATGGTGCTGGCAGTATCTATGTCTGCTGCACTAGAAAATGTCGATCCTATAACTTGTAAAATAGATTTCACCATTGCTGTGCTTGGTGCTTACGAGAGAAATATAAATAATACAAATTTTTCCCTTCTGATAAGTAATCTGACCAAAGATAAAAATATGCTAATTGAACAGGCTACAACAGGTAATGCTTCAAAGATAAGAGAATTTGTAAAGAATAATGTAGATACAGATTTAAAATCTGCAAGGATTGGTGTCGACAGCCATAGGAGCCTCAAACATGGCGGCCTGAAAAAGGAGCAAAAACAAGCGCTGAAGGATGAGTACAAGAAAGTGCATGATATATTCAAAACTTGCCAGCAAAATGGTATGAAGAATCTTGGAGAGAAAAGAGTTGAAGCTTACACAAAAATACTTGAACAACATACTGCCCTTACAGATAAATTTGAAGCTAAAGGATTGAATGCTAGCGGGATGAGAAAAGTTATCTCTGACGCAAATGCACAAGTGATAGTACCTTTGAAAGATGCTATTGCTAAAGCCAACAGCTCTGATGAATTACACTCGACGATTAAAAAATATTGCTTATTTAATGGTTGCAAGAACGGTGTTAATTTCCATTTTGCTGCGAAGTTTGAGATTGAGAGACTAAGCGCAACACTTGCACATATTAAGTCTAAAGAGATTAATATTTCAGATGAACAAGTTATGAAAGTTCAAAATATGATTAACTCAATGAAAGGCTTGATAGTAGATACAGGAACCGCCCAGTATGCTGAAGATGGAAAGATGATAAGAGGCAACATCCGGGGAGCATATGACGACCTTAAAAAAATTAAGGTGAAAAAAACCCAATCTGTTGACGTTTCTCGAGGTAAGAATCTGAAGGAGGAAAGACTAAATGAACAAAGGAATTAAAGTTGGAATAGTTGTTGTGGTTTTATTGCTTTTGATCATAGGTATATGGAAAATGTCTGCACCTCAAAAGACAAGTGATGATAATAAGCCTGGACCAGTCAAGCCAACACCTAACACTGGCGGAGCAAAGGATTCTGACTCTTTAGATAATGACCTGATAACTGCCTCCGGGATAGATGAATCAGATGATAGTGCGATATTATCAATTGAGAATATCGTATCTGATGAGCCTGCTTAGTTATTCTTCCTGGCCGAGTTGTTGTAAAGATTCTTCCAATTTTTTTCTGGCTGAAAAATAATCTCTTAGCAAATCTTGAGAAGTTATTTTGTAGCCATTGAGATTCTCTAATATGTGTGCGTGAGCAATGGAGTATGCCTCAAGCCTTTTTGTTCTTTCGCAGGCAGAATTACCTTCATCATTAGATGCGTCTGCGAATCCCTCTATTTGTTTCAGCCTAAATGGATTTTCATCCAGCCTGTCTTGTATTCCATCGCATTCCTCATTTAATAACCTTGTCTGCCTTTGAATGTATAATCTGTCGTTGATCTTTCTTTGCCGCCATTCTTTTACCAGAGAAGGGCGATGAATTTTTTTCAAGATTGCCGCGTAGGCAAACTCATAAGCTGCTGTAACTTGCCTTTTTATTGCAGTAAACATTTATTTTTCACAAAAAAATTGTATTTAAAGTATTGTGTTATTAAGAAGTAATTTCTAGAAGACTTTTGGGATTCAAGAATTAATTTTTATCTTTCCTTTGGATTAAACTCCAAATAAAATAAAATCAAAAAAACGATGCGCCACTGCGGCTTAAAAGCCGCAGTTTGTTGCAGGCGCTCGTTTTTTGGATGCTCAAGGAACAACTCCAGCTTAAAAGCTGGAGTTTTAGTCAAGTTCCTTGACATAAAAATATTGGAATTAATCTTATAATCCAATGTTTTAAGTTATATGAGAAATCTAGTTCAGCACCATAATAATAACCAACTATTGAACTCTCGATAAAAAGTCCAATAATCAGCCCTAAAACTACGGAAATAAGTGTTTTCCAGAGTGTTGGTCTAAAGTATATAATCTCTCTTACAATTTATAGTATATAAATTCTCACCTTTCCTGCTGATTACTGCACCAACATTCAGATTACCCGAATTTTTTTATCTCAAGAATGATTTCTTTTGCAGTCATGGATTTTACTTTCCAGATGCGCTTCGCGCCGTTTCCTGCGTGCAATTCAAGTGTATCAAACTGGATTTCTCCTGAATCCGGACCATAGACAGAGTATGTTCCATTCTCTAAAACATTCTTTTTTTCTTGAGAAGCTGTCTCTTTTGTTTCCATTATATTTTGGAGGAAAGAGGATTTAAGAATGTTTCTCATTAATCAAGAAAAAAATATCTTTGAAGCAAGGAGGAAAGAACAACATTGTGGTAATTAATTATTGAGGCTATTAGTAGATGCATGCTAAAACCCTCGGGTTCTTGGGCCTTACACATCATCTCTATCAACGTCATCTTCTTTGACGGCCTCTTGTGTCTCGTCTTGCGGTGGGCTTCGTACTTAGATGCTTTCAGTACTTATCCCTCGGTGCGTAGCTGCGCGGCCTGCTCGTAACAACCGCTACACCAGAGGCACCCGAGTACCGTTCCTCTCGTACTAGATACTCGTTCCACTCAGACACCTGCACGCCTAGTAGATATCATACAAACTGTCTCGCGTATATTTCAAGAACATGTTGTTCTTGATAACCATCAAGAATCTATGATTCTTGAGATTAGTCAATGATTATTTATTTTCATTGTATGGACTATACCTTCACCTACAACACTTTTTAGAAAAAAGTTTTCTAGTATGTCAAGATTCAAAGAATCTTGAGGGTTTCAAAAACCACTAGTGTAGGGATCAGCGTCTTAATCACTTCATAAGATCTGAGATCTCGAAAGTCATCTGCTTTCTTGAGTGATTCTCGATTTTCATTGGAATTGACGGTTCCTCATCGAAGTCTCTACAGGGGTACACGATTTATATCGTGACCTTCCCTCGGGGTTCCCAGTCTCTAGACAGGGTTCTCCGATATGAGCTGATTATATTTTTTATGCGATCACTCGCATACAACGCCGCGTTATTTTGATAGTTGCGATGCTCACAGAACTTCGTTCCGTGGCAACTTCAACAAAGTTGAAGTTTTAGTACAGGTATTCGTTAGTTTATGTCTACGTTCTTAACCCAGCTAACGATCCCTTTTAATGCGTGAACTCCGACACCCTTGGTTGCTTATGCACAACCAGGATAGGAAGAGCCGACAGCGATGTACCAAACCGCGCCGTCAATATGGACTATCGGGCGCGACAAGCCTGTTATCCTTGAGGTACCTTTTCTGTCACACACGAGCCCTATTAAAAAGCTACGTGGGGTCGCTAGGCCCGACTTTCATCTCTGCATTTCTTGCTGTGCAAAATACAGTCAAGTAAACTTTTGCCCTCGCACTCCTCTCCAGATTTCCAACCTGGATGAGTTTACCATTAGGCCCGCCTGATATCTTTTCAGGAGGGTGCCGCCCCAGCCAAACTGCCCGCCTGTTGGTGTCCCCTCCCGGGTGAGCAACTTTCAAAGGCATGAGTAGTGTTACATTGACGCCGAAGCTCCTACTTACGCTATGCATGTCTCTGAAAGCTACAACAACAAGTTGCAGTAAAGGTCTACAAGGTCTCCGCTTCCCACTAGGCGACACCGGCATTTTCGCCGGTCAGTGAGTTCAGAAGGATCTGGTTAGGGACAGTGACCACCTCGTTGAACCATTCATGCACGTCACCATTCAGATGACAAGGCATTACGCTACCTTAAGCTCAAAATCATTATTTTGTTGGACTATATCATAACTTTTATTTTTATAAAAGTTTTTGGCGTATAGTCTCTGAGGATTCGAGAAATTTATTGTTTCTTTTGGATTAAACTCCAAATAATATAAATTAAAAATAATACTACAATATTAATTAAAATTGAACTAGTTTCAAGCATGTGGTCGAATACGGATTTACATTTTAATCCTTCGACCATAATACAAATATTTCTAGTGCTATTTAATAGATAATTAACCAATATACTTGCAACAATAGACATTAATGTCTTCCATATTCTTGGTTTGAAATTCATATTTATCTTATTATTCTTTTATATTTAAATTCTCGCCTTTCCTGCTGATTGTTCCACTCATTAGATTTTCAGTGATTAATTATCTTCTCGCGAAAATAACTTCCTACTAATAAGTTATGGAATGTTCCAGCAAATAGCCAAATTTAAAGAGGCCCTTATTTATTAATTTCGTTCAACGAAATTATTGTTTATCATTAATTACAAAGTTAATTGGAATTACAACCAATAACTCTGAGCCTCATAGTTAGGCCCGCCGTTTGATGGGTCTTAGCCCTCTTGAAAAAGGATTTGAAACACCACCACTGGGCAGGTCTCACCGATTATACTAGTCCTTTCGGATTTGCAATCGGCTACGTTTTTGATAAACAGTCGGGCGGTCCGTGTTATTGCAATCTACTTCTGCCTTCTACATATCAAAGACAGATATAGACACCCCTTCTACCGAAGAAACAGGGCCAATATGCCGAATTCCCTTAACCAGGTTATACCTTTCACGTCTTAGCCTTCTCAGCTAGAGCACCAGTGTCAGTTCTCGGTACAGCTTTACTCATTCTATGCACAATCTTTTCATGGACCCTAGGAATCTGCAGTTCTCACGACGCGATTCTGCGAGCTCTTAGCATTACACTCCCTCGCATTCGCACGCCGCATTTCTCTCGAAATGCTGCATATCCCGAAGCATATCGGGCACTAAACGAATAAGTAAAGTTCCGGAATATTAACCGGATGTCCATCGCCCTCCGCAGTTAAGAGAGGACTTAGGTGCTGACTAACCCTTGGTTAAACGCTATTGCCAAGGAAACCTTGCTCTTACGACGCTATCCGTTCTCAGGATAATTCGATCTTACTTCCACCAAGATTTTCATTGCTTTCCGCTCCATCTTTCCTCTCGGAAGGACTTCTGCGCAGAAAGGACGCCTGCCTACCAGAATACTCTTACGAGTACCTCTGGAGTATCGGTATGATGCTTAGCCCCGTCCATCTTCGACGCCTCGAACCTCAATACGTGAGCTGTTACGCTTTCTTTAAATGGTGGCTGCTTCTGAGCCTACATCCGTAGTGTCTTAGGTTCAAGACAATCTTTGTTACACTGAGCATCAATTTTGGGACCTTAACTCCAGTCTCCCTTGTTCGGGTCTCGGAACGGTACCTTACGCACCGGCCCCCACTCCTGATGTATGCGGTGAGCATGTTCAGAGTTGGAAAGAAGTCCCGTAGCCAATAGGCTCTGCAGACTCAATCCGTGCTTTACCTCGCTCACAAGCACATCAAAGCTATACTGAGGCATAATTCGACAGGAACAAGCCATCGCCAGATTAGATAGGCTTTTCACCCCTACTCTCAAATCATCCAAGCACATGCATGTAGCACTAGTTCGGACCTCCATTCTCCTTTCGAAGAACTTCGTCCTGCTCAAAAGTAGATCATCTGGCTTCGTGTCTGCTCCCTGTGACTGACGCCTTTTCAGACTCGCTTTCGCTTCGGCTCGCTTTCGCTTAACCTTGCCACAAAGAGCAACTCCTTGGTTCATTTTTCAACACGCACGTTACAACACCGTAATGCCGTAACCATCATGTTACTGTTAGATTTCAAGTCTTTTAACCCTCGTTTAAGAGTGCTTTTCAGCTTTCCCTCGCGGTACTAAGTTCGCTATCGGACTTGAATGTATGTTTAGGGTTGGCGGTTAATCCCGCCGTATTCGGACTCCCAATCTAGGAAGCCCTACTCTATTGAAGAGCGGCATACTTTTTGCGCCTACGGGACTCTCACCCTCTGCAGTAGTTCATTCCAGAACACTTCGGCTCAAAAGTGAAGCCACTAACCTTCACCACATCTCTGCCTCACTTTCATAAGGAGATTCGGTTTGCCCTTTTCCCTTTTCGCTCGCTGCTACTAAGGGTATCACTGTTGTTTTCTTTTCCTACCGGTACTAAGATGTTTCAATTCCCGGCGTATGCTTGCCCTTATTAAAGGGGCAGATCCTTGCGGATACGTTTTCGCATTCGGAGATCCCGGGTTCAAAGCTCGCATGCAGCTCCCCCAGGCTTATCGCAGCTTGCCACGTCCTTCATCGCCATTCAAACCAAGCTATCCATCTAACAGCATTAGTAAATCAATTACCTGTATAAAATAAAGTATAAACCTTATACTTCTTTTCTCACATACCAACTTTCGTTGGATCTGTGGGAAACGTTGTCTTTCCTCCTTGCTTCATTGAATATAACTCTGCCAGATAAGCAACAATGTTGCTTACCCTTCAGCTTGTCTTGCAACAAGCCTACATATACACTCGCAGACGTTGCCGTCCGCGGTGGCCTAGAAACTTGCGTTTCTTGACTTTTTACCGTCGTCCCCGACGTTAATTTTTAAGTCTTTTTTGACTGCACGGAAAAAATTTTCCGGCTCACGAAGAATATTATTCTTCGCGTTCACGTGAGTGAATATGAAATTAAGAGAATTCGATTTCCGACGGTAAATCCACTTAGAAAAGTGGACCCGGCGAGAATCGAACTCGCGACCCCCCGGTGCAAACGGGGCGTTTTACCACTAGACTACGGGCCCTTATTGGCTTTTCGTCTTGGTGGTTTATAAAGATTCGTGCTGAATCTTCCCTATTACAATGTCTCAATGAGTAGTATGCAAGCAAACAAGTTATGAAACTATTAAGTACACGATGATCAAAACTTTCGTCTATGGTTTAAAAATATTTATTTTTAGGAGGTGATCCATCCGCAGGTTCCCCTACGGATACCTTGTGACGACTTAACCTACCTTGTCTTACAAAGGTTCGAACCTTGCGATCCTTGTCAATGCAAAACTCGGTTGGTTTGACGGGCGGTGAGTGCAAGGGGCATTGACTTATTCACCGGACTCTGATAAAATCCGATTACTACGAATTCCAGCGTCACGAGGGTGAGTTGCAACCCTCGATCTGAACTAAGCTGCAGTTTATGGGATTGGCTTCACCTTTCGGTGTTGCATCCATTTGAATGCAGCATTGCCGCGCGCGTGTAGCCCAGGGTATTTGGGACGTACTCACCTAACGTAGCCCGCACCTTCCTCTCCGTTACCGGAGCAGTCTGTTTATTGTACAAATGCAAATAAACACACGGGTCTCGCCTGTTACCAGATTTAACTGGTCATCTCACGACACAGGCTGACGTCGGCCATGCATCTCCTCTTAGCGTGTCAGGTAAGCCCTTCAGACTGACCTTCATTCTGCTATCGATCCTGGTGAGGTTCACGGTGTAGAATCTAATTGAACCGTACGCGTCACTCGTTGTAGTACCCCCCCGCCTATTCCTTTAAGTTTCGGTCTTGCGACTATACTTCCCAGGTAGCACACTCTCCGCCTTCGCTACAGCACTGATGCCTCTCGAAGAGGCACCAATGTTTAGTGTGCAGTGTTTACTGCTAGGACTACATGGGTATCTAATCCACTTTGCGCCCCTAGCCTTCATCCCTCACTGTCAGAACCGTTCTTGTAAGATGCCTTCGCTGTTGTTAGTCCAGATAGGATCAACGCATTTTACCGCTACCCTAGCCGTACTTCTTACATCTCCCGGTCTCTAGCCAAGCAGTCTCTCTTGCACGCCGGACCCTTAAGAGGCCCGATTTCACAAGAGACTTGCAAGGCAAGCTACGGATGTTTTAGACCCAACAAATGTGGCTGCGACTTGGACTGCTGGGATTACCGCGGCGGCTGGCACCAGTCTTGCCCAGTCCTTATTCGCGGGACTTTTTACATCCCGCAAAAGATGTTCAATTATAGAAAATCACTTTGGCTTGCTTTGTCACACTTTCGTGTATTGCAAAAGTTTCCCGACTGCTGCACCCCGTAGGGCTGGAAATAGTGTCTCAGATTTCCTCTCAGGGCTTCCTCGCTAAAGGCCCTTACGGATCATCGGCTTGGTGGGCTATTACCCCGCCAACTACCTAATCCGCCGCAGCCCCATCCTCGCGCGAACTTTCGACGATAAATCATTCCAGAAAATATCATCTATCGGTCCTTAGCCTCAGTTTCCCGAGGGTATTACCGGCTCGAGGGCAGGTTAGCTACGTGTTAATGAGCGGTTCGCCTTTTACTTCTTACGAAACAAACGACTTGCATGTCTCAGTGCAAACCAAATAGCCGCAGCCGCCAGCAGGATAAACTGGATTTAGCACTACAACTTCTTTTAGAAAAAGAAGTTCTAGGAGTCAAGAAAACTACTAAAGTAGTTCAAAGAACTCTCAAATGCTCATGTTATCTCCGGCAAGAAAATAACAACACTCAAAATCCTCCTATTGACGACTGTTCATCACATCTGTGTACTTGGAAAAAACGCCAGGAATAAATTCCTGGACGCATAAAAAATTAATTTTTAGTATAGAAACAAAACATAATTTGCTTGCATACCTCATACCTTACATGCAAGAGTAGCTGGGAAAACCCCAGACAATGACTGTAAGGCACTCATGATTGTTAACATTGTAACGTAGGAATAGTACTTGTAAAGAGGTATATAAAGGTTTCGCTGGAGTTATCGACGGAAAAAGAAAAGATTATTCTTGATCAGGTAATAGGTGAAGCTCCCCACGGCAAGACCGTGGGGCATCTAGAAGTTATCTAATCTCAACTGCTTACCGCTTCTTCCCTGTTGTTGAATATATCTTAGTATAGTGTCAGCGTTAACTCCTTCTCCTACTGTTCCTGCATACCCACCATCGCTCCAGAATTCTCCGCCCCAGAGTTCTTTCTTGATATCTGTATGCTCCTCAAAAAGCTGGATTGCAGTAATACTCTTTAC
>VGKP01000005.1 GCA_016866975.1 Candidatus Pacearchaeota archaeon | reverse complement strand
AAGAACCTACGGTTCTTGTGGGTCAACTCCCTTCCTAAGAACCTACGGTTCTTGTGGGTCAACTCCCTTCCTAAGAACCTACGGTTCTTGTGGGTCAACTCCCTTTAATATGCCTACGGTTCCCTTCTGGACAACTATCCTTTATAGGGAAGACATTGAATCAACTTTATTATCTGGTAAGGGAGAAAGAAAATGAGTGCTAAACAAACTGGAAATGATGAAATCAAGTTAAGAGTAGTCGAAGCACTACAGGATGATGCATATAAGGGAATTGCAAGAATAGATCCCAACCTTATGCGCGCTCTCGGGCTGAATAGAGGAGATATAATATTAATTAAAGGAGAAAAGGAGACTGTTGCAATAGTTGACAGGGCATATCCTGCCGATGTCGGAGAAGGGATAATAAGAGTTGACGGACTTATAAGAAGGAATGCAAGAACCTCGGTAGGAGAGCAGGTAAGTGTAAAGAAAGCGGGCGCAAAACCTGCCACAAAGGTCGCTATAGCGCCTGCGCAGCAAGGGATAATGGTACAAGGAGACCCTGAGATGTTCAAACAAGGGCTTCTTGGAAGAGCTGTAATGAAAGGAGACCTTATATCTCTTGGAGGAGTACAGAGGAGAAAAGATGTCATGAGTGAGGGATTCCCAGATATATTTGGAGACTTGCATGACCTATTTGGAAGCAATTTTGGATTTCCACTAGGATTCCAGCAGATAAGGTTCACCGTCGTATCTACTTCTCCAAATCAATCATGCATAATCAATGAAGAGACTGAAGTGACTGTACACTCTAAAGCAGTAGATGTAAGCGAGGAAACAGTTCCAGATGTAACTTATGAAGATATCGGGGGATTGATAGATGAGGTGAAGAAAATAAGAGAGATGGTGGAGTTGCCTCTCAAGCATCCTGAGATATTTGATAGATTGGGAATAGAGCCGCCTAAAGGAGTATTGCTACATGGCCCTCCAGGTACAGGCAAAACCCTTTTAGCAAAAGCAGTGGCAAATGAGAGTGAGGCACATTTTATTCTTCTAAATGGGCCAGAGATAATGAGCAAGTTCTATGGGGAGAGTGAGAAGAAGATAAGAGATATATTTGATGAGGCTGAAAAGCATGCTCCTTCCATAATATTTATTGATGAAGTTGATGCAATTGCCCCTAAGAGAGAAGATGTGCAGGGAGAAGTCGAGAGAAGAGTGGTATCACAGCTTCTTACAATGATGGATGGCCTTAAGACTCGAGGAAAGATAGTAGTCATTGGCGCCACAAATAGGGTAAACTCAATTGATCCTGCATTACGCAGGCCAGGCAGATTTGACAGGGAAGTTGAGATATCTGTACCTGACAAGAAGGCGCGCCTCAACATCCTGAAGATTCATACTAGAAATATGCCTTTGGCAAAAGATGTCAATCTAGAAGCGCTTGCAGGCAAAACACATGGATTTGTTGGTGCTGACCTCTCTGCCCTCGCAAAAGAGTCCGCGATGCACGTGCTGCGCAAAGTGCTTCCTAATTTGCGCCTCGAGGATGATGAGGCGATTCCCAAAGAAGTCTTGGACAAGATAATAATAGGGGGAGAGGACTTTGAAGGATCGCTTAAGATTGTGCGCCCGAGTGCAATGCGTGAAGTTCTTGTTGAAACGCCGAACGTTAGCTGGAATGATATTGGTGGATTGGAAAAGACCAAGCAGCAGTTGAAAGAGGCAGTAGAGTGGCCAATAAGCCATCCAGAAAGTTTCAAACGCCTGGGCATCAGGCCTCCAAGAGGGATATTGCTATATGGCCCTCCCGGGACAGGAAAGACATTGCTTGCGAAAGCGGTCGCGAAGGAAAGCGAATCTAATTTCATTCAGGTCAAGGGGCCAAGCCTTTTGAGCATGTGGGTGGGAGAAAGCGAGAAGGGCATCAGGAAGATTTTTGAGCGGGCGCGGCAGGTAGCGCCGTGCGTCATTTTCTTCGACGAAATTGATGCTCTTGCGGGACGACGCGGTGTTGATATGGGGAATAAAGTGACCGAACGTGTTCTGAACCAATTGCTTGCCGAGATTGACGGTCTTGAAGGCTTGAAAGACGTGACAATAATAGGAGCGACAAACAGGCCAGATATGCTTGACTCTGCATTATTAAGACCTGGAAGATTTGACCGTATAATACTTGTAGATGTCCCAGATGAATCAAGCAGAAAGAAGATTTTTGAAGTGCATCTCAAGAATACACCACTTGAAAAGGAAGTGAACATTGATGAGCTTGTAAAGCAGACTGAAGGATTTGTCGGCGCTGATATTGAAAGCCTTGTCATTGAAGCAGCACTCAATTCATTGAGAAGAGATATTAATTCAAAGATTGTAACGCGCAAAGACTTTGATGAAGCGCTTGCGAAGATTAGACCTAGCGTATCTACTGAAACTGCTAAGCGTTATAAGAAATTGGAAGAGCATTATTTGAAGAGTGCGAAAGCAGGATTAGAGATGGGGCCGATATACGCCGGATAAGAAAACCAAGGTTTTCTTATTAACTTTCCTTTAAATTAGCGTTGCCCTTATTAACCCTCCTCCCTAAGGAAACCAAGGTTTCTTTGTGGGTCAACCTTCCTTTCAAAGCGTAACCCTTATTACTTTTTATGTCTGGAACCGACCAAAAACACACCTCATCAGGAATCTAAGATTCCTAACTGCCATCAAAGATTCACATCCTCGAAGTTTAAGGTGTGGTTGCACATCGTTTTTTTAATTTTCCTATTTAAGAAGTGATCACAATTGTTTCTTTAGCCGTGATAATAGTCTTGATATGACCTGAAGATGATGAAATATATAGACTTGTAGGAAAGTTTATATTTTCTAGTCTCCTTTGATTTACATCTTTTCCCTCCATGCCTGAATCATCGTTATTGCTTAGGTATAATCGTGAAGTCTATCGCATTGCACAAGAGATAAGTGAGCAACGCATTCATTGGAATAGGCATATGCAGGCATTTAAGCGTACGGCTCTCTGCAGAAGTGGATCGTATAGCGATTCACAGATGGCTGCATATGTAGCAGAACAACACGTTACTCAGATTGTAAAGGCAAGGCATCGTTCCTTAAAGGAGCAATGTGTTCCTCACCCGATTCCTCAAGGGGCGGCAACTCAGCATTATTCTTTTTTATATGAACACGGAGAGTTACGCATTGAATCAATACAAGAAAAGAGAGTAATTGCAGGCATTGATCTCCTTGTACAAGCAGAAGGCCTGCCCGTCGTGATAGAAGTAAAAACAAGATTGCGCATGGATGGAGGAGCGGGATCAATCGAGACCTACTTGAAGCCAAAAGCGATTTGCCAACGCCTGGAACCTCTGCAGGAATATTTTGGAGGAAGCGTTAATGGATACGGATATCTTCTTGTTGTTTTTCCCGATCTTGCACGTGATCGCGCATTACGGTACTTTAAACAGATGGGGTGAGTTATCGCTCATCTTCCTGTTTCAGGGACTTATTACCGCGAGAAGTTGAATTCTCTTGCGCATGAGCATGGACTTTGGTTGCCGGCGTTTGAACAAGGAACATATTTATTGCGAAGAAAACAGTTGAGAACTATGTAGTAACTATCGTCTCTTTTTCAGTTACTATAATCGTATGTTCTGCTTGAGCGACCTTTCCTTTGTTTATCTCAACAAGCTGAGCGTAATGGTGCAGGATCCCTGCTTCTTCGAGTCTTTGGAGCGCGAGGAGAGCTCTTGAACCGAATTTCTTGTGCAACCAGCGACTACAGAATGGAAGTGTCTGATACTCTTTCTGGATAAATGCAAATACTTCTCTTGCAAAGGAATCTCTGACGTTTGCTTCTTTCTGCACAGAAAATATACCCGATTTTCTTCCATCTCGCACAGCACCAAAACCGTTTGTAGAAAATGGTTCTATAGCATATACTCCCTCTTCCAAGACTTTGTTTTGCCCATTACCAAAATTAGGCACAGTTATCCCTGCGTGCAGATTCCAGGGCTCTATGCTATGACCTGAGAGATTTTGTACAGGAAGGAAACTGAATGATTTGATTGTCTGTTCAATAGATTTTCCAATATCATTAAGAGGAGCATTTAGTCTAGCATGCTGGAGAGCATTTATTAGCGCTTGTTCTGCGGCCTCAATCAACTTCTTATTCTCAAGGTTGTTCTCTAGGTCAATTGATATGGCAGTGTCTGCAACAAATCCATCTATATGGACTCCAATATCCACTTTTAGAAGACCATGTGCAATTCCAGAATCATTCCAAGCTGGAGTAGAATGTGCAGCGATCTCATTTATTGAAAGGTTCACTGGGAACGCAGGTTTTCCACCCAACTCCCTGATCTTACTCTCAATTTTATCTGCTATCTCAAGCAGAAGCATTCCTTTTATTATAAATGACTTTGCAAATGATTTCACTTCCTGCGTAATCTTTCCCGCTTTTTTCAATTCTTCAATACCTGTCTGTTCCATACATAGGTTCTTTTTTATGTCTTTAAATAGATTGTGAGTTAAAATAATAGGTCATTTCCTCAATCTTCTTTCTTTAGGGACGTGATTTACTATTCTCTCCCCTGTTGATTTTCCACAACCTAGCGGAATATTCTCAAACATGACAACCACAATGCCCCTCAGGCATTTTATATCCAAGTCATTTCCCTTCAACCACTGAATGGCCTGTTCTTCAGATACGTCTAGGGCACTTTTGTTGATTTGGTCATTTAATAATTGAGTTGCATCGAAACTCAATCTTAGCGACTCTTCTCTCCTTATCAAGTATAGACCTATTCCTTCAATAAATGTAATTTTACTTAGTTCCGAAATCTCATCCTTACTAAGGGATCCAGTAAATCCTCTTATCTTATCTTTCCCAGTTTCTATAAGAAGAAATGGAAGCTCTTCTATACCATAAATCTCTCTTAGCTCTTCTATAATATCTTTTTTCTCTGACGATTTTATGAAATGGACTTTCATATTGTTATTACCTCACATTTCGATATATCTAACTCTCCTTTATATAATATATGAGGTATTAGATGGAACAATAAGGGCTTCTTTTTCTCTTTATATCTTTTCTTGAAGTATGTTTTTGTTTTCTCAGGTATCTTATTATACTTTTCTAAATCCTGCTCCTTAAATTTTTTAAAATTTTCTAGATTATTGTGCATTCCATTTTCTAGAAGATCAGATCTATATAAAAAGACAATTAATTTTTCATGATTTAGCATTGAAGTAGGTATTTTATACCATTTAATTGTCCGAGGAATTCCTCCTGACTCTATTAAATATCTTTTTAACTCTTTTGGATCAACCGTCGTGAAATTAAGGACTTCTTCCCACTTGCAATTAAAAAGAGGTATTTTCTCTTTTGGCTGATGTTCTCTTCCCTTATATTTTTTCATACTTTTAGCATAACTTTGAGGATATTTTTTTCTCAATTCTTCTAGAGGGAGCAGAATAGAACCCTGCATTTCTTGCGGAACCATATGATAAAGGTAATTCATATGTATTCTCCTTTCCTCTCAGGTATTTCTTTCAATAATGTTAGCTTGCTAACAAAAAAGCCCTCGCTATCGTTATCTTGAGGGTATATGCGACAGGTCTTCTTAACATCTATATGATAAGACTTATCGTACCAATCTGTCACTCCTTCTCTGCATTTAAGTGGAAGATGAATAGATTCAACTTTTACTGGAAAGTTCTTTACTGCGAAGTCAACAATCTCTTCATCTTCTTCTGGAGAATGAGTACAAGTAGAATAGACAATGCTACCCTCAATCTTGAGGCATTTCAATGCAAAAGCTATAAGTTTTTTTTGTTGCCTTGAGAGTTTCTTGACTACTTTAGGATTCCACATCAGAAATGTCTTTGGACTTGACCTTAAAGTGCCTTCTCCCGAACAAGGAGCGTCCAAAAGTATCTTGTCGAATCTCATCTGAGTCTTAGATATACGAGAGCAGAAGGCAATGGCATCATTTTTTGTTATTATGCAATTTGCAGCCCCGCATCTCTCAAGATTTGAAGAAAGTATCCTAATACGATCAAGTTTCAAGTCATTAGCAATAAGAGTTCCTTGGTTCTGCATCTTGGAGGCAATCTGTGTAGTCTTGCTTCCTGGCGATGCACAGAGATCCAATACAATCTCTCCCGGCTTTGGATCCAATGCAATGACAGACATCATGCTACTTATCTCCTGGATATAGTAGTAGCCTATGATGTGCTCTATGGCGTTTCCAAGCTCTCCAGGTAAAAGGTCCTGATTCACTAACATTATCTCTGGATGCTCTGGATAAGGTTGAGAGATGGACCAGCGTTTTTGGAGACGGGCGAGCAGAGCAGAGGGTGAGATTTTAAGAGTGTTGCATCGGATGAAGTTTCTTGGACCGGTATGTACTATCTTCTCGAATGACTCAAAGTCTTTTTGTTGAGGGAGTAGTTTTTGCATACGCTCTTGGAAGAGCGGCTTCATATCGTATTTGTATCCTTTTCCTATTTGTACCTGTTGTTCCATAAGACAAGGAAGAATGAAGGGGTTTTAAGGATGTTGGTTGTTAATCTCTTCAGAATGCCTTATCCGCACTTTCCAAGAAAATATTAGAGCTTTCTCTTGCAGTGATTTCTCCAAATTTAACAGATGCTCTTGCATTTTGTTTTCCTTTCTTTTTTCTATTTCGATGATCTTCTCTATCTCTGCCAGTTCTTCCCTTGATCTTTGAATACTGCGCTCAGTCTTTATGAGCTGTTCTTCAATAGGAAATACATTGATCTCTTTAAGTTCATTATGCCTTTTATTCAATGCAACAATCTGTTCTTTATATGGCTCTGCAGGATATGCAGCAGAGACTAATTCTGCAAATGCAAGTGATTCATCGCTTTCTAGGCCTTCAAGAAAATTGGCATTGTATTTTTTGATGAGCTCATTTTTCTTCTCGTCTGCATGGTAAATTGCAGCAAGGTTTTTTAATTTTAAACGCTCTTTAAGGGCTTGCGCTTCTTCCTTGATATTTTCCAGAGACTTTGAACGTTGCTTTTTTTCATGTTCACATTTATGATACTCTTGGCTTGTAAGAATTTTTTCCTTTTCACTCTTGAAAGCATCATGTTTTTTCTTAGTGTCACTTATTTTCTCATTAAGCAGAAGAAATTCCCGCCCTCTTTCTGCAAGGCCTTTCATTGCAGACGCATGCTCGTTGAATAGATTCTGCAATTCTGCAAGGCTTTTCTTTTTATTAAAGAGAAGTGCATATTCTTTGCAATGTAGATAGTACTCTCTTGAAAATTCGCGAAGAGTTGAAGGTATGGCAGCCATTTCTTTTCCTATGAATAATGTGGCGCGCTCAAAGTTTTTTGCTGACGCGCTCTCGAATTGGGCAACTTTGGAAGGAAGAGCTTCAATGTATTCTTCAGGTGCCAAAGACTCCAATGCATACAGTTCCTCTATTAATCTTTGAACATTAGAGCAGTACAATTTAATGTTTTCTAGATTTATTTGCTTAAGGCGCTCATTTTCTTTTCGCTTGTGAAGGTCAATTTTTTCAAGAACTTGCTTGTGGCTGTTAAGCTTTGCCGTGCATTTTGAAACACTCTCTTTTAGAATATCTTTTGTCTTCTCAGCTTCTTGCTGTATTCTCTTTGTTTCTTCTCGCATCATCTTTTTTATCTCTTCAATTCCATAAGTCTTGATTTCTTGCTCTTTTTGCTCACCCTCTTTATTTGCAAATACTTTTCTCAGAAATTCTTTGAAGGCCATATTTCTTCTATAGAGTGGTATTTCATAAATCTTGGCATTCTCTATCTTTTCAATGGCAAAAATTGCTTTGGCGGAGTCATTGAAAATAGCCACAATTGTTCTGGAGCGCCGCAGGCGCGACGCGCACGGCATCACTTGTTTTTAGGGCCTTTGAAATTGGTAAAGGTGCGCTTAAGGGTGATTAAACGCAGTTGTTAATTTGCCCCCGTAACACATGCAAAACAATAGGGGTTATTTTCATTCTGAAAATAATTCTAATCTGCTCCTCCGCTACGTTTAAACCTACTCCACGAACACCACGCCATTCGGCGTCTAATCTTGTTTAAACGTAATTGCTTTTTCTAAGAATAAATGTGCTCAAAAATAAAACGGGGGGGCGGCTCGGGGTCGCTAAAGCGACAGAGAGTCTTTGCTCATGCAAAGAGAATTATGAATAAAGATTTCTAACTTCTAAATAGTCAAGATTTGTTTGAATTATACTTTTCCCAGAATTTTCTGTTATTTTCTTCCATGAATTGCCCAAAAATATCTTCTAAGCCCATCACTATATCTTTTATCGATTTAGATTTTGTCTGTCTATGAAGGTGAAAATACATTTGTCTTAAGTGTGTTCTATGGCATGGCGGGCAATCTCCTTCAGTATAACCTGGAAACATTATTCTTACATTATTTATATAACCTGAAATTCTATCCCCGAAAAAGAATGCAAATGCTTCTACAAACGTATTGTCCCCAAACCAATCATAGTGTCCAGCATATTTTTTGGCGATTTCTGGATTTAATAATTCATGGTAAATAATGTGTCCAAACTCGTGTGCCACAGTATTATCAAAAGTGTCTTGCCTGTTTGGAATTTTGCATTTAACTAACGGGCAAGGAGGATTAACATAACGTAATCTTGCGGAATTTTCATTAATAACTACTATTTCGATTCCATCTTTATATGCAGTAGTTCCAACACCCATAATGCTCTCGCTGACATAGATAGGTCTATCAAATATATGGTGCAAATTTAGAGGAGTATTTTCTAATAGTTTTGGTTTAAGTTTAGAATAGGCTTCTCTTCCTTTTTTTCCACTCAAAATATGAGCTCCACTAAGCTTTAATCTACCTATTCTTTCATTACTTTCACGAATTCTATCTTTATCCATATAGGTTCATCAAAAATATAGGTATTTAAAGGTATTCATATTTAACTACTCTATAGATACATCAAAAACAGCAGAGCCGACCCCCACGAAAACGAATAGTTTGAGCAAGTGAAAAAGCAACCACGTTACGGAGCAGATTAACGAACAAATTACAACCCCCGAGGCTCTGAATTCGCACCTCGGGCACATACGTGACGCTTAATCTCCATTGGGCGGTAAATCTCTCATTTCATCCTGAAATGTTCTCTTCGTTCGAACCGAGATTTAACCTAAGTTTTTGGTTATTCTAAGCAAGGATATTTTAGCCAAAAACCTCGCCCAACCTGAACGATTAAAAGAAATGCTTAATTTAGCCTACGGCTTTTTTTTCCTGCAAGAAAAACCTTCAATCTTAATTGCTTGCTTCGGTTAAGCGATAACGGAAACCTTACGCCATTCGGCGTTTAATCATGCTTAACCAAAATTTCCAGATGTGTTAATATATCGGAAGTTTTTCTCCCACCCAATAGTGGCGCGCTTTATCTGACAGTAGAACAGTAGTTGAAAGAAAAAGAAAGAATTAAAAACAATATAATCTAATCTTTTTGATGGGAAAGATATTATATTCTAATACTGTTATTCTAAATCCAAAATTGACTCTTTCCTTTAAACCTATTAAGCCGCAGAAGCTTGTTGTAACAAATAAAGAAATACTAATTTCAACAAAGCCAGTTACAAAAATCCCGATAAGCACTATTTATAAAATTAATATGAATCCGATTTTACATGCCGCTTTGCGAATCCATTTAAAGAACGGAAAAAAGTATAAGTTGATTTGGGCACCAACAAGCATCTTCGTCCCCTATAACATTTTGGAGACACAAGCATTGTGCGATGACTTGAACAGAATAATTTATAAACACTAATTTATTAACATATATGTAAAAAAGAGTTGACCTATGGCAAAAATAAAACCTGTTGAAAAGAAAGCGTGGGGTTGGTGGATTTTATATTTAACTCTTTTTATAATAGGACAGCAATTAGCAGGATTGGGCGGTATTATTGGAGCAGCCATAATCGCTTTCGGTATACATAGAACAATAAGAAATCCAAATTATTCAAGAGGCAAAAAGATTTTATTTATAGTATTATATATAATTGGAGGTCTTGTGGTTGCTATTTTAATTTTAATGGCTTTATTAAGCATTATTGGAGGAATATTTGGAGGAAATTACATATCTAATGTTAAATCAAATTCAAATATAGAGGTAAACTACACAGCTCCTGTTGGATTTAAGACTTTTGAGAGTAAGAATTTGGAGTTAAGTGCTTTATCTTATCCTTCTAATTGGAAAGCAACTGAAGACAAAGCTAATTACCAGGTTGTTTTTGAGTCTCCTGCTCAAAATGCATTGATAACTGTCACGCTATATGATTTAGGCGAAGGTAAAACCTTTAACATGAATACCTATACTGCGGACATTGCTAAAGCAGATCAAGAAGAAGACTCATTTAGCTTTCAGAAGACTAATGAACAAATAAAAACAATTAATGGAAAGAAATGGCTAATATTTGATGGAATTATCAGTGTCCCTGCACAGAGTTATACCGCATCTGAGAGGATAGCAATCTATGTAACTGGTAAATATGATGGAAGGCAATACCTCCATTTCATATTGGAAACTAAAGCAGAAGATTTTGCAAAACAAGCAGAAGAATTTGATAAAGTGATTGAGTCTGCAAGATTTTATAGTTAATAAAAAATAGGCCTCGCTCAAGTAAAACAATACTTCAGCAATTACGCCCAACCTCAAATTTTGAGTCAAGTTTACTAACCCTTGGAGCTTCGTGCTCAGCAAGGGGTTTTTTTGAGAAAACTCGCCTAATCACAAGTAAACGGCAAATTGCGTAGTACGAGAATTGAATGGGGGCTTGGGTCGCTATGCGACAGATGGCTTCGGCTTAAGCCGAAGTTGATAACAATAACTCTAGGGTTTTGCGAGTTTCCATAAGAAATTAAAATATTGCTTAAAACTTTCTGCAATTCGTTCATTCTTTATCATAAATACAAATGGTTTTTCTTCCCAAAGAAATATATATACACAATCTTGAAAAATATCAATTGCACTAGGATTTATGTATCCTTTAGGCATGTATCTAACTTCCGTATTCTTTTCTTTTTCTCTATCTTTGCCAAGTATCTCTTTAGTAGAACTATCTAACAGAATTTTCAGCCTTTGTCTTTTTTGTTGGCTTCTTAGATTCATATTTGTTAAAAATGTTCTAAGAGACTCTTTTGCATATTGCTGTTCTGAAAAACCTAATATATAAATTGTATCTTCTTTAGGACAGTCATCTATTATCTTTTGAAATGCTGTCTTAAATCCTTCAAATCCTTCATAAATGGCAGTGTTTGTTCTAAACTTCTTTTCTTCTTTAATCTTCTTAAGTTCTGGTACAAGGATTTCTATTTGTTTTATTCTCTCTTCCTCTTTTTCAAGGAACTTTTCTGGTGGAGAAGCATTAAAATATTTTCCCTCTTTTTGAACAGTATAGTTGACTAATCCTTTCAAAATTAAAGAATTTAGAGATTCATATACTCTTGAATTCGATATTCCTGTTTCTTTAATTATAAGGCCTGTTGTAATATTTGGATTTTTTAGTAGAAATAAGTATATTATTGCTTCATTTTTTGATAGTCCCAGCCTTATTAATTCTTCTTGCATGGCTCTTTAGACTTTCTAGTCTATTTAAATGTTTCTCCTTTTCAGGAGAAATAAAATATAAGATAAGACCTGTTATCACTTTGTTGTGCAAAAAAGCACGAGAAGGAAAAATGATAAGTCCAACATTGAAAAAAATAGTAGAAGAAGAATTGAAAGGAGCAGATATAGCTACAAAAATAGCAAGAGTTAGCTCTGATTATATAGATGAAGCTATACAACAAAATCCTTTAAGACTACCTGTTAAAGAAGTCTGGAGGAAAACTTTTCCAAGAACAAAAGAAGAGATTGAAGAGTATAACTTAGAACAAAAATGGTTTGCAATAAGAAATCAGTCTTATAGATATGAACATGGAGGAAACAACATATTGGAACTGGCTATTGTTCCTTACGAAGGAAGTATTCCTAATGGGCAAATTCAAATTCCACATGACATTTTCGCACCACATCCACGTGGTCAAATGCAAATGGTTTTAGGTGAAGAAGGGATAATATTTAGAGAATTGCAAGATCTTAGACCATTTGGAAAAATTAGAGCACTTAATCAAACCGTTTTAGGAAGAATGGTTAATCTTTCAACAAGTTCTCTTTCTAGGTCATATGAAGGAATATTAAAATCTGTTTTAAAAGATTTTTTTAGAGAACCTAATAATTTTATGCACGACTTCTGGAGTTCAAAATATAACGACGATGATCACTATTTTCCTATTGTAGCTCTTGTTCCAGAAAATCATCTTAGTCTCGATAATTGGTGGAATAAAAATGAAAGGCAGTTTATAGGTAGTGCTTACTCAAAGAAAGAAGATTGGAATCATAAACCTTTAATTTATGCTACAATATTAAGACCCGAACTAGAAAAACAAGGATATGTCATAGAGGCAAGAAAATAAATCCAAATGGTATCTTAAAAAATAGGCCTCGCTCAACTAAAACAATACTCCAGCAATTACGCAAAGAGCCCATTCTTGTGAGGTTTAGCTTACTCGAGACTCTTAGTTCGTAGCTCGAAGTTAAAAGAGAAACTTGTTCGACAGTTCCTTTAAAGTGCCTTGAGACTTATCTTGGTCAGAAATTAGAATAATTTCTTCTGCTTACTGCCTTTTTGGATGTCTTCGAATGAGCTACCAAAAAGTGAGAGGACTTGATTGGCAATAGGGGCTATCTGCTTATCAATATAATGATCATAATCTAAAGAATGCCTTAATTTTTGAATGGGTTCTGGACCGGCAGTCGTGATTACATATTCTATGAGATTGCCATCAAGTTTGTCTAATTGCCTGGCAGCCTTCACATGGGGAGGGGTGGTCTTAGTGTACTCGTCTAATTCCTTTCTGATTGATTTTCTATAGACTAATTTGCTGTTCATCTTCCCTTCTTTTATCTTTTTTATAGTTGTCTTGATAAATTCTTCTGGAGACTCTTTGTGGAATACCTTAAGAAGAAGCTCTTTCTGGAAATCCTGTGCGGCTTCAGTCCAATCACCTCTTATTGCCTCAAGTCCTGTAAGTTCAAGCTCTTCATTCCCTTTCTTCTCAATTAAGCCAGCATATCTTTTTTTTGCCCCTTTTTCTTCGCCTTCTTTGCTTGTTCTGACAGCAGGGAGCATCATAGAAAGATATAATTTCTCAAACTGCAATTCTAGGAAAGATTCTCTCCGATAGTTTTGTTTTATATATGATTTGTAGAATGTGTTTATGAAAGATTGAATCTCTTTTCCAAGAGATTGAGCTTCTATCTTATCAGATTTTGTCTCTACAAATACAGAGTCTGTATCGCTGTAGATTACCTTATATCCTTTCTTCTCAATCTGCTCCGCAGTCAACTTGATAATCATCTGGCCGAAATGAGTTATTGAATTGGCCATATCGTAGTTGTAATACCTGCAATTCTGGTTTGCTAGGACGCCGAAAAAAGAATTCATTATTATCTTGATAGCATAATTTGCAAGCTCTCTTTGGTCTTTCTTTGCTTTTTCTCTGGCATTGTGAAGTTTTTCTATTATTGATGGAAGTATCCCATCAGTATTCTTGAAGTAGGCCTTATTTGGAGATTCTATACAGTTTTTCTCACGTTTCTCAAGGAAAGATGCGGGATCTATGTTGAATGTCCTTACTATGCTGGGATAAAGCGATTTGAAGTCCAAGACAACGACATTGTGATATATTCCTGGACTAGAGGATTTGACATAGCCGCCAATAATTCCTTTCTCTTTTTGGCTGAATCTTGTAGTAGGAGATACAAGACCCCTTTTTCTTGATTCTCTTAGATAAAGAGAATCAAATGCTGCTACTGATGCTCCGAGACGATCTAGAGGAAGTCCTGTGAGTTGTGAACGCTCGATGGCAAGATTGAGCATCTGTGTTGTCGTTAAAATCTCATATGCCAGCTTGCAGTCAAGTATATTATAATCAACAAGTTTTTGCTGGTCAGAAATAAAGATTTTTTCTATTTCTGCATGTCTGTCCTTTCCTTTGATGAGTTTACCCTTTCCTAAAAGGGCCTGAGCAACATCTTCGAGAGCAAAGGAATCGAATTCTGCGCGCTTGATGGATGGCGCTTCTTTGATGAACGGATCTTTAATCATATTCATAGCATCCAAAACTTGCCTGCCTGAAATGTCTGCGCTGGAAGATCTGAAGAAACCCGACTCGATGCGCAGCCGCACTTGCTCGTTTGTTCTTCCAATGTCAAACTGGATTTTATGTTTCTTCATCAGGTTTTTGAGATATTCAAGGTCGAAGGCAATCATGTTCCAGCCGGTGAGAATATCAGGATCAATCTTGATCAACTCTTCCTTGAATTTCAGAAGGCATTCTTCCTCATCCTTACATGCAACCACATTTTTCATGTTCTTTTCTGTGATCATAAATGTTTTTTCGTAGTTCTCTCCTGACATCCCTATGCAGAATAAGTTGCCATTTCTGTCTGATTCTGTGTCTAAAGATATGACTTTAAGCTTGGGGATAAAGTTTGAGGCTTTGATATCAGGATAGCGATAGACTCGATCGACTCTTTCAGCAGTCTCATACTCTCCCTCAATGAATATAGAACCTAAAAGATCGTTGTCAATCATGAAACGCATATGCGGCTTGATATCTGCCTCGTAGGTATTGCGTTCACTTTTATGAATTGCTTCTGCAAGTTTGTTTAAATATATATGGTTTTCAGATGATACTTTAATCACTTTTTCACCCTTGAATGTCATGAGGGAAGTTGTCTCAATGTTAAATTTTTCTAGGAGCTTGCTCAGATGCTTTTGGTCTTTCTCTGCAATAAAGAAGTAAGGCTGAAGAGGGATGATTGCTGCAAAGGACTGGCCGTTTTCGAGCCTTCCAAAGAGCTGAACAACGGTTTTCTCTTCTTGAAGGTCATATGTTACATAGACGATAAATCCTTTCATGCTTTTTGAAGGAATGAGAGGTTTATAAGAACTACTAGTATTACCGTTTAGGGGTGACGTACTATTTTATAGTGAAATTACTTTTTTTCTATATGGGCTCTCTAAAAAGTTGTGATACTCCAGAATCCTACGTTAAAACAATTGCCAGGGAATTTCCTAATTCTAGTTACTTGTATACATCACGCATCGATGTTTCTTTTCAAGATGTAGGCCGGCGCGGAGACCATCGTTACGAGTTTACCGCAGAATTTTCTACGATGGGAAAAATATTTGCTCTTTATAAAGCTTATCAGAGTACCGATGATGAGGCCTTAACTGATCAAGAGCAAAAAGAATCTGTAGCTGAATATGTGAAAGGTTTAGAAAAAGTATTTCAAGATAGATACCTTGGTATTTCTTTAAATTTTGACCCTCAAAAATGCAGGATTACCTTTAATTAATTCTAAATCCACATCATAGATACTTATTTAATTGGCAAGAGAATATATTCTCTATGGGTCTGCAGATAGGAGATATAGTTCCAAGGAAAGAGGTCAAGTTTGAAGACTTGAAGGGCAAGGTCATTGCGATAGATGCATTTAATGCAATATACCAATTCTTGAGTTCTATACGACAGCCCGATGGAACACCTTTGATGGATTCCCAGAAAAGAGTCACTTCTCATCTTTCTGGATTGTTTTACAGAAATGTATCTTTGCTTCTTGAAGGAATAAAACTGGTATACGTCTTTGATGGAGAGTATCATAAATTGAAAGGGAAGACTCATGCTCTGAGGCAGGAAGCCAAGGACCTGGCCAAGGAAAGATATGAGGAAGCTAAGGATGAGGAAGATATAGAAGGCATGTCAAAGTATTCAAGAGGATTCATAAGACTTGATGAAGGGATGATAGAGGAGAGCAAGGAACTCCTGAATGCTCTTGGGATTGCTGTCGTGCAGGCCCCTGGAGAAGGAGAGATGCAATGTGCTGAGTTAGTCAAGAATGGGCAGGCATATGCAGTAGGAAGCCAGGATTATGATGCACTTGCAGTGGGAGGGACCAGATTGATACAAAATCTTACATTGGCGAGGAAGAGAAAGACGCCTGGAGGATTTGTGTATATTGCTCCTGAGATGATAGAGTATGATAAAGTACTTAATGAGCTAGGAATAGATTCTGACCAGCTTATTTGCTTGGCAATTCTTGTTGGGACGGACTTCAATCCCGGAGGAGTCAGAGGAATAGGGCCAAAGAAAGCTCTTGCCCTTGTCAAGGAAAAAAAATATCCTGTACATATTTTCAGGGCGATAGAAGAGAGGCTTGATTTCAATTGGCAGGAGGTTTTTGAGATATTCAAGAAGCCAAATGTCTCAAGAGAACTTGTTAAGATGCCAGTCATGAATGAAGGCAAGGTCAAGGAAATACTTGTGGGAAGGCATGAGTTCTCATCTGAGAGAGTTGATAGTCATCTTGCCAAGTTCAATGAATTAAAGAAAGAGCAGGCGCAAAAGAAGTTGTTTTAGTTACGCTTACTCATTAATAAAGTAATCACTCCTCCTATAAAACAAAGAGCACTGATTGTTGAATAAGGAAGAGATGTATCTTCAAGAATGGTTGCACCGGAGATTATGCTTGAACTTGTAAGGAAAGAGACTGAAAGCAAAACAAGAGAAATGATAGTAAAAAGGCGCTCCAGATTTCCTTTTGCAAGTCTTTTATAATTTTCTTCATTGACTCCATAGATATGAGCTGATTTTTGGTTCTCGTATGCTCTTTGAAACGTATGTCTGGGGATAGTATGTGGAGAAACTCCTTCTCTGGTAAAGTTTTGATGATTACGAGAATCAGTGATAAAATGATAGTTTTGAGCGATTTTTTCTAAGTAAAGAATATTTTTTGCCTGTACCTCGGACTCGCTTGCATGGGGATTTGTTTTATGAATAATCTCATGCATGAGTATACCTATCGATTCATCTTCAGAGAGAGAGTCACTAAGCACTACAACTTCTTTTCCCTCAATCTTATCGGCAAATCCTGCATAGAGAGGCATTTTCCCAGGTTCTCTTTGAACCCAAGGCATATGTGCTTTATATGCACCCACTAATGGATTTGCATCGAACTTTGCATGTTTAAAATTCTTAAGCCAATCCAGAGTGCGATAAAGGTAGACAAGTTTGGCAGTGAGACGTGGATCTTCATTGCATTCAATTCGATGTATACCTTTTCCAGGTACTTTAATTTCCACTTTTACCCCCATGTAGAAAAGAATTTAATCTGGTATAAATAGTTTCACATTTTAAGGATTTAATCGAGGTTGATTCTGAGGAGAATTTACATTCTGGTTTGGTTGTGGAGTTTGCGGGTTAAAATTGTAATGGATATGTACTTGTCTGTTATCCTCGTAATGGCGATTGTCATTGTAATGTGTATGATTATTTGTAATTGGAGGTTGTTGGTTTGTTGTACTTGTTCTTTGTAAATTTCTATTAGAATAGTCTTTTCGAGAAGCTACACTTGCTCCATAAATTCCTACAAATGCCATCGCAGCTGCACCACCTATCCTCAACTCATTAGGGAGCTTTTCATTAAATCCAATGACTGCTCCTGTCCCAATTGCTAATATCCCAACCAAACCTGCAGCGACTTTACCCATAATCTCTCAGATATCTTGTCCTATTTAAGTTTTCCTAAGTGCTTTTTCTTTCAGGCATCTGAGATTCTTTTGAATCGCGATAGATTCTCCCGGCATTTTTATAAAGACCATTACCTGAATTGCCTAGCAGAAAGTTTCTGTATTGATGTTGTTTTACAGAGTTTTCATCGTCTTGCTTTTTTACAAGTGCCTTGTATGCAAGAGATAGAGAAGTCAATACCAAAGGTGCTTCCAATATGATCTTTGCAGGGAGATTGTCTATATTCTCGTGTATAAGATATATTCCGGTCAAGCCTAAGGCAGTTATAAGTCCTGATTTAAAAAATCTGTTCATGTTTCTATTTTTTATTGAGATTATTTAAGTCTTTTGCAAGATGATGCTCTAATCTTGCAAACTCTTTATTTATGTAATTTCTATTTAGTGATAACAATAGAAAGATTTAAATAGACGAGCTGGAGGATAGTAGAATGACAGAAAACAATATTGTTGAAAGAATACGTAAAATAGTGGGATCGGTAAAGCCATACCTGCCTCATTTAGCTACTGTATTTGCAATTCCTCTATTGACTATTGGCGCATTCAAGTTCAAAAATACGCTGAATAATAATGGCTCTAGGGGTATTGTTTCTGATGTATCATATAGGGGGAATTTTCAAGGGCAGAATATAAGATATACTGAGCACAATAACGGAAATGTCCTTGAAGTTGAAAGAGGGGATGAAATATATATTTTTAAAGATACAGAAGGTCAAACTCCACTAAACTGGGAGGTTTCTAGTACAAACAGGGATCCTGCAAAGATAGAGTCACTTGAGGTTGTGAAGAAGAGAACATTCTTAAATGATAGGACAGAATTCTTTTACGGAAATATGGATACAAATACCTTATACGGTAAGAAAGGAAAGGAATTCTTAGATAGAGGTTCAGTATACATGAATAAAGTGAGAGAATATGTCGCTCAACAGCTTAGAAAGGATCAGGCAGGAAGATATAGTACATTGGATGGTTTCTTGCAAAGATATGGCAAGATTGATTCTACAGACTCTGCTAGTCCCTTTGAGTAAACAAATACAGTTGACAAAGTTTCTCATTAGCAAAACATATAAAGTGTTTTAGTCATATGTTTTAATGAAAAAGGGATTTGTGTTATTATTGCTTATTCTCATTATATCTTTAGTTTCTAGTGTAATTGCTGAAGAAAGCAGCGTAGTTTCAGATGTAAAAAAGACTGGAGAAAAAGTTCAGGAAAACACACAAGGGATTGAGGGTGCTGGAGACCAGGTAAATAAAGTGCTGGAAGGGAATGTTGAGATTCCTTCGGGTTTTGAGTTTATTGCGTCCTTATTTGGGATAAGTAAAGCTATAGAATTAAGATTTCTTATAGTTTTACTTTGCCTTTGGATAGTCTTTTTCCTGATTGTTCATCAAGTCCTTAAATTTACGCCTTTCTTTGGAGAAGGTTGGCAATCTTGGGTTGGAGGTGTGGTAATTACAATGATAGTCGCTATTTCTGGAGGATTCAGAGAGTCAGCATATTTCTTCTTCAGGTTTGGAGAGACGCTAGGTGTTATGAGAGGGAGTTCGTTATTCCAGCTTCTATTAAGTGTTGTCTTTATACTTATACTGTTCTTTGCACTATCCAAACTCTCAAAGATGATGTCAAGAGCTAAGAAGAAAGCTGAAATGGAAAACACTGGAGAGACTATTGCCCGAGGAGTAAAGAGTGCAGAAGTTTTGAGTAAAGGTGTAAGGAAATTAAGTGAAACTTCATAATTAATTCTTAAGACCTTTCTCTAGGGCCTCTATTTCTTCTGTTTTCTCATCTAATTTCTGTTCTTTTTTTGCTTTTCTTCTTTCCTTTAGTGCTTTCTCGGATATTGACATTATATAAGAGATTATAAACAGGACCACGAAGAATAGAAGTGCTATGATAAGTTGCAAAGCCCAATTTTCTGCCTTGAATACAAGATCAAGAGTTATCTTTGAGATGTTTCTGATTATAGTTGTTTGAGCTAAGAGGATAGAGAATACAAAACCTGCGATTATAGAGGGAGCGCCTTTCAGGATGCCTGAAGCCTCAAAAAGCTGTCCTGATTTGACCCCTATAAAGACCCATAATATAATTATGATTAGAAAAACAAGAGAAAGTGAATAAGGGTCGCCAAAAACTATCCTGAATATTAAAGGGTTGGCGACAAATGTGTTATGTACTGGACCTATGAACTTGTTCTTCGATAATATTTCAGACCATTCTTGTGGTAGGTACTTATCTCTTATGTCTTGAGGATTGGTAGGTGTATCTTCAGGATTGAATCCAATTTGCTGTTTTACTGCTTCACCAGGAGTTGTTTCGGCATGTGTCAGAGGGAGTAATATAGAAATTAAGAAGAATAGAATAATTAATGTTTTCACTTGACTTTTCATAAGGCTATTAGGAAAGAGGATTTTAAAAAGATATGGGGTTAACTGTACGATTTAGAAAATTTCTTTGTTCTTGTTTTGGATAATTCTTTATGTACTTTCGCAAGGTCTCTTGCTCCACCAACAGCATCATCTATTGTTTCTTCTGCTCTTTCTTGCTCAGCTCCCCTTTCTGCTTTTCTCATTCTTCTTTCAATCCATTTTTCTGCAAGGAGCCAGACTAAAGTTATAAGAGCCGTTATCGGATAGAGCCAAAGAAGGGCAGGAACATCTTCGTTTGGTTTTATAGGCTGGGCAGTCATTGCACCCCATTGGACAAATAAATATCCTAGAAAGATAATCAAGATTACTTTATTTGCAATTGACGCAACACCTGGAGCTTTTTCGCTTAATTTATACGTTAAAGTTAAAATTATTATAAGGGGAATTATTGTGGTAACTGCAATTCCCAATGCTTGGTATGTTGTGAGCAGTACTTTTATCTCAGCAGGCTTTACGAATATGAATGCTAAAATGCCTATAACTATTGAAAATGCCCACTTTAGTCCTGGTTGGTTATCAGGGAAGAAAGGCAAAAAGCCGGCTACTGCGTATACGACTATGACTACTAGGAAGATGAGCAAAAGTTTGGTAATGAGAAGTTGAGTGCTTTCACTCATTGCTCCGCCTTTAAATAATGCTGCTAGTGGTCCGAACATTCTTTCACCTACTGTTGTTGCCTCGCTTGCGCCACTTGCCACAGCTGATCTTGCGGCATCTGCAACTTCGTCTTCGGCTACAACCAAAGAAATGCTAATAAATGAGACGAGAACTAATGAGAGGAGCAATAATGCAAAAATCTTACCACTTCTTTTCATAATGGGCTTAGTAGAGAGGTCTTTATAAACTTTTCTCTGATTCGGGCTTTATGTTTCGAAGCGTTCTAAATAAATACCTATTTTATCGAGTGCTCAATGCCTGAAAGAATCGACTTTCCTACAAACTTCCAGAATTCTATGATTTCTTGTGCTTGTGCCACGGAAACTTTGAAGCCCCTATAATTTGCATCATGACGAATAGTTCTAAATCTATCTAATGAAGATGTTTTAACTTTTTGTTCACTTGTCAGAAATTCTGCTTCTTTGATGGATTCGATACTTGCATCATGCGTTTGTGTTTCATATCCTATCTGCCACCAGAGAGCATCGCCAAGCTGGCGCAGAGATTCATAAGTCTCTCTAAATATTGAAGTGGCACTTTTCTCTGTGAGCGGAACTTGTAGCTGGGTGTCCATTGTTTCTTTAGCACTTATTATCAAAGACCTTACTCTTTCTATATCTGGACTTTTTTTTATTAGCTTTTTTTCTTTTATGAATTGATTTATTTTCTCTTCTTTCATTTTTTTACTTCGAGAAATCCATGAAGGACTATACCATTTGCAATATTATTAAAAACATGAATCTCTATGGTTTTACGATTGAATTCATGAATTTGGATTCTTCTTCCAATTGACTTCTCATACTCTGTGAGAGCTCCAAGATATACAGCATTATATTCTGAAGCAAAACTATCTTCAATTGCGATGTCAATATCTGAAGTTGAGAGGTCTTCTCCTTTTCTAAAACTACCGAAAAGAACTATCGCTTTTGGATTACCATATGCTTTGACAAGAAATTCAATAAGCCCGCTTTGATAGATAAAGTTGAGATTGTAAATTATCTTGTTTCGAATATATTCCTGATTTGTTCTATTTGCCCTTATCCTCCAAATTTTACTAAGTTTTTCTATTTGAACGAGATTCTTGCTCTGTAACTGTGCAAGTATTTCACTCATATTGGGTTTTGCAACACCCGCTTCTTTTGCTAAATCACTGAGACTAAACTCTTTATCAGGATATTTAAAAATTACTTCCATCACTTTTTGAGGGGCGGTTGCTATGGATAACATACGATATTCTTTGACACTCTGCGGTTTCTCCATATAACATATGTTATATAATAGAACTATTTAAATCTTTTGGTTGAATTGTGCAGATAAATTTAATGGAGGACAATTAGACAATATTGCCTGAGCCAATAAGTCTCCAATGTGTGTTGAAATTGCGGGCGATTGCCACCGTGTCTCCTTTGAAGGGCACGATTGGTGTCTTCAATACAAGCTCTGCCTCATTCTTGTTCATTTTCTTCACAATTGCAAGTGTCTTTGATGTATTGATGCTTAATAGTATTGTCTCTGAAGGCTTAAGAGGATCTATCTTGACAGTTCCAGATGAGGTGAAGCTCTCATTGAAGAGTGAGAAAGATACCCTTACAGAGTTTGTTATCTCGGGAAGTGTCTTTGATATGGAAGCGATGCAGCCTGCAAACGCATCTCCTTTTCCTAAGGCCATGTCAAGTCCTGTCTCTATAGACATACTGCCCCCTGGAGTCAGTTCCTGAACTTCTTTGGAACCTTTGAAGAGCCTCACTACTTTTGTGTTCATAGTCTTATAATGATACTGATTTGCTTCCTTTATAACTCTTCCAGGCTTTATCTCTATCTCATCACCTACTTTCAATGAACCTCTCTTCAAAGTGCCTCCCAACACTGCTCCATGCAAGTCTTTTGGAGAGGTTCCAGGACGATTGATATCAAAACTTCTAGCGATGAGGAAGAGAGGGTTTCCTGTTTTGTCTCTTGGAGGGATTGGAAGCTCTGCAATTGCCTGATAAATCTTATCTATGTTAACTTCCTGCTGTGCTGAAATGGGGATAATCGGAGCATCGTCAAATCTGCCTTTAAGGAGTGCCTTGATCTCCTTGTAGTTCTCTATTGTTTTTTCTTTAGGTATGAGGTCTATCTTGTTCTGTACAACTATGAGATTCTTTACATTCTTTGCTTTTAAGGCTATCAAATGTTCTCTTGTCTGTGGCTTGATACCTTCATTAGCAGCAATTACTAATATTGCGGTATCTATCATAGCTGCTCCTGAGAGCATTGTTGCCATAAGCATCTCATGGCCAGGATTATCAACAAATGAAACGTGGAGGACAGGGACACCTTTTCCATCTTTATTATATTGATCTTTGTCCTTTGAGATAGTTATATCTGCATATCCTAATTTAAGAGTTATCCCTCTCTTCATCTCTTCTGAATGCGTGTCTGCCCATTTTCCAGATAGTTTATATAAAATAGTGGTCTTGCCGTGATCTATATGACCTACTATCCCTACGTTTATTGTCTCTAATTCTTCTTTACTCATTCCGAAGGAAGCAGAGGAGGTTTTAAGAAGGTTGCGGTTACAAAGAGTTAGTAAAATTTTTATCTAGAAAGAAGTATCCTAGACCCAATCTCCAAGTCATGACCCTTTCTTCTGAACTCTTTAACAATATATTCAGAGACCCGAACTATTGGACCTAAATTTCTAGGAGATGAATAGTTGAAATAGGTTTGTGCGCATGGTATGATTGGCTCTTTTTGACCCTTCACAGATATACTGGCTGTATGGAATATTCCCGGTCTCTCAATATGAGGTATCCAATAATCCTTTAACTTGTTGAAAATTTTTTCAACTTGCCTTATGTAAGCGATATTTGCAATCTGATTTGTTGATAATCCTATAAGAGGCATCCGCTCATTAGCAAGACCTTTCCCGATTGAGCCTACCACTGCGCTTGCTGGAAGGCTGACTGGTGATGATACTGCCCCAAAAGAATTCCTGGGATTTTGTTTTATGAAGTAATTTGCTCTCCAAGCAAGCTCGTTTCTCACGAATCTTTGAGCTATATCAGAAACCCTCATCTGCATTATATCTTCTATAGGCTCTTGAGTAAGATCAAATAAGAATTCTTTCTCATAATCATATGCAGCCATTATCTCAACTGCTCTTAAGGCATTTCTCTCTTGTGATGGATTTCTGGCAAATGTAGCGATATGTCTTACCTTCATTAGAAGAGCCCCTCTTTTCTTCAAATCAGAGGTTTCGTGAATCCTGTTTAGTTGACATTCTGTCACATCCAATAAGTTTTTTGTAGAATTATAGTCTTCAATATTTATGCTGTCCATCAGATATATAGAAAGTAGTCTATTAAAAATTTATGCGGTTTGTTCTACAGGTTTCTGCTCAACAGTGGCAGGTTCTTTCGACTTGTTTTGTTCGGGGAATATTTCAGAAAGATTCTTCTTGCCAGATTTAATCACTTTCATATTAATCTGCGAGGTGGTGCTTGAGATTTGTTTTCCTCTTACTGTCTTTCTCAATCTGATTCCTTTCTTTGTATCTCTCATGCCCCATCCTCTCTTAAGTAAGAGCTTTTTCAATGCTAGGCCTTCTACATTCTTTGACAGAGGAAAACCAGCCATGTCGCTTCCACCAGTGATTTGTAGCTGGTAACCATCAAGTTCACTTTTAATCTCTTTTCCTTCTATCACATCTCCTACGTTCTTGCCTACAAGTGACTCAGTATCTGTTTCAAGCTTCCAGGCTTTTTCTTTGTCAGATATGTTGAGCTTAAATCCCATAATGCATTCAGAAAAAGAGGGTTTTTAAACATTGTCTATCGTGCAATGGAAAAGATTTCAAAAATCATTTACTTTCATTGACTTAACTTTCATAAGCTAAAGACTGAAACATTTCATCTTTCATCAATTTTGCAGTATACGGAAGTTTTAAAAAGCGTTTTTCGCTTTGAAATGCATGTCAAAGGTCAGAATCAAACTAGCTAGCATAGATATAGGAGAACTAAATCCAGTAATACGGAATATAAAAGAGATAACCATGCGTGCCGGCGTTGCGATGAGAGGACCAATCCCATTACCTACTAGGCATTTGAAAGTCACGACGAGAAAAAGCCCATGCGGGAGTGGGACTGCAACATTCGATAAATATGAGATGAGAGTACATAGAAGAATAATCGACATACCTGCAGAGGACCGTATTCTGCATCCTATAATGAAGTTACAAATTCCACGTTCTGTACAAATTAAGATCGAGATGAAAGACTAATCTAAGGGGCCTACTGTTCCTTGCTGAAAAGTTGCCTCAAATACTCAAAAATATTCAGAGTGAGAGATATGATGGTTGAATGTCAAGGAGAATATTTAGAGCAGTAAGTGAGAAGTAATATCTTACATAATCTTTTTATACACTACTATTTTTCAAAGCAAGATGAGAAAAGAAGCATTGGTTGTTCCGAGAGACAAACTTTTCAAAGAAAAATATCTTGAAAAAGGATTCTCGCCTAAGGACGAATATGATTATATGCCAATCGCTCTTAAGAATTACAGGTATGAATTCAGGAGCGATGACCTTGAGAATGACTTTTCCCTTAAACAGATAATCACTTATGTGCTTATAATAAATCCCTGGACAAAGAAAATATTTGCCTATAGGAGGTCTGCTAATGAGAAGTTATATTCCGAGAAAAGGCTTTATAATAGATGGAGCTGCGGAGTCGGAGGCCATATAGAAAGACAAGACGATGCAGATCCAATCAAAGCTTCAGCAAAAAGAGAACTTCAGGAGGAAGTTGTAATGGAAAATTATCCTGATCCAAAGATAGTAGGATTTGTAAATGACGATACTGGAGATGTAGAGAAATATCATTTTGGGGTCGTGGCCATTGCAGAGACTGATGAAGATGAAATATCTATGGGAGATGGAGAGATTGAAGAGGGAAAGTTTATGACTATAGAAGAGATAGAAGAGCTGGTTGCAAACTCTGATAATAAGATTGAGAGATGGACATTGCAACTTCTACCTTACCTGAAGAAGCATCTTGGATAGTTATGAATATTTACCATAATTTATTTATAATGTTCTTCTGATTAAAAATAATGAGACAATTTCTTGAGTTGCTTGAAGATGTTTTGGCCAATGGGAAACCGAAGAGCGATAGGACTGAGACAGGTACTTTCTCTGTTTTTGGCCGACAGGCGAGATTCGATCTTCAGGAAGGCTTTCCTTTATTGACGACAAAGAAGATGCATACAAAGTCTATCATATATGAACTTCTATGGTTCCTTAAAGGAGATACAAATATAAAATATCTTAAAGATCATGGAGTAAGCATTTGGGATGAGTGGGCTGATTCTGATGGCAATCTTGGACCAGTTTATGGGAAACAATGGAGAGACTGGGACACCCATGATGGAAGGTCTGTGGATCAGATATCTGAACTTGTAAAGAGACTCAAATCAGATCCTCATAGCAGGAGACATGTTGTATCTGCATGGAACCCTGGAGAGGTAGACAAGATGGCAATTCCTCCTTGCCATGCATTGTTCCAGTTTTATGTCCGAGATGGAGAGTTGAGCTGCCAACTCTACCAACGTTCTGCAGACTTGTTTTTGGGAGTGCCATTCAACATAGCCTCATATTCATTGCTTACAATGATGATAGCCCAGGTAACAAATCTTAGGCCAAAGGAATTTGTACATACTTTTGGAGATCTGCATCTCTATAGCAACCACATTGAACAGGCAAGACTACAGTTGGCAAGAGAACCAAAGGCTTTGCCTAAGATGGAGATAAATCCATCCGTAACGGAAATATTCTCATTCAATTATGAAGATTTCAAATTGAACAATTATGATCCTCATCCTGCAATTAAAGCTCCTATAGCAATCTAATGGATAGAGAGATAATATTAATCGCTGCAGTGGCCTATGATAATGTCATTGGAAACAATGGGTCTATACCTTGGTGGGACGATACTAAACTTAGAAGGGAAGATATGAGTAGATTCAGAAGACTGACTTTAGACAAACCAGTAATAATGGGCCATACTACTTTTTTATCTATAGGCAAGGTCCTTCCAAGACGAGTCAATTTCGTACTGTCTAGAAAGGGAGGCTTGTCTGTCCATGGGGCAAATATATGCCCTGACCTGAATACAGCTATACTTGCTGCTCACGCATTAAGCAATGAAGCTTATATCATAGGGGGTGAGCAGATATTTTATCAGGCCATTGGAGATGCAACCAGGCTTGAAATGACTGAGATAGATGGGAGATACGAAGGAGATACTTTCTTTCCAAGGTACAAAGATACAGGAAAATGGTACAAGACATTCAACGAGGAGAGAGAAGGTTACAGGTTTTCAACTTATAGGAGATCGATGCCCAAATGAGAGGGACATTTCTATATTGGTCTTCAAAGCCTTTAAAAATCAATATTGTCACATGGATATGTGCCGATGTTGGGCAGTGGTAGCCTACTTGCTTGGAGAGCAAGCTTCCGCAAGGATATGCAGGTTCGATTCCTGCCATCGGCGTAACTGCAGGAATCGAAGTGCTCGCAGAGCTTTGCTCCGCGGCAACCCTTGCTTACGCGCAGGTATTCCTGCCATCGGCGTAACTGCAGGAATCGAAGTGCTCGCAGAGCTTTGCTCCGCGGCAACCCTTGCTTACGCGCAGGTATTCCTGCCATCGGCGTAACTTCATAGTTTAAGGCAACTCTTTTATACTGTTTTTTCTTTAAGGCTATATGAAAATTCAAGATTTATTCAGAGAAGACAGTAAGCATATATCAAAATGGGAAGAAAATTATACAGATGAAGAGTTTTATGCTTTTAATAGGGCTATAAGAATAAAATTAGATGCGCTATTATATGGGAATAAGCGGCTCTCTCCGAAAGAGTTATGGATGTCTGCAATGGTTTATCATCATGGATTTACATTATCTTCTTCTAGGAAGGCTTTACGCTTGGCTGAGCAAGCGTATGAAAGAAGTTACAAACCGGCTAAGACTCTTATTGCACAAGCAACGGATAGACTTTTACAGTTAGAGAAAAAGCCCCAGAAATTCGGCACTCAAGTTGTAAAACTTAGAAATGGAAAGTTGAAGATGTACAAAATTGACGGGACCGTTACAGATAAGCAGAGAAAGGAATATGGGTTGCCTTCTCTTGAAAAATTAAAGGCATATTTGAATTGATGGAAAAAGAGGCGATACCTTTTAGACTATTTATTGTCCTCAATATTTCGTAGCAATACCATTAAATTCTTCTAAATAATGCTTTCTCATTTGATTTTGCAGTTTTAGCTTTTGAGGCTTTTTGCTTTTAGAAGTTCTATTTGTATTTTTTTCTTATAGGTGCAATAATCTTTTCTAGTTCTTCAATTACACAACTCTTAAGGTCCATAGGATGGAGATTTCCTTTGGAATAGATACTTTCCAAATCTTCATAGTTCTCAATAGATAGATTGCCTCCGAATTTAGAAGGCCTTTTTATATCCAGATTCTTAATCCTAGGAAATATGATGAGTCTTGCTATCTGAAGCAAAGGATTATCTTTAATCTCCTTCTCTGGACAGTAGGCCCCATTGATTGTTTTTTTAATCTCTTCGTAGCTATCAGTCACGCTTATACCCGAGCCAGGTATGCTCTTTGACATCTTCTGGCCTGGGCCCTTGAGAGAAGTAATGAGTGGAGTGTGTAATGCGACAAAATCATAACCTATTGTTTTACTCATATCTTTTCCTATCATATGTACTTTTCTTTGTTCTAAGCCTCCCAGTGCAACATCCGCTTTTAGATGTTTGATGTCAGCAACTTGCATCAGAGGATACCATAGTTGAGATATTGTTGCATTCTCGACATCTCTTGCAATCTCCTGCATGCTTCTAAGGCCCCTATTAATGGTCGAGTTTTGAGCAAGTCTCATCACGTCCAGTTGGAATTCTTTCTTGAATTGGAAGTCGCTTCCTAGAACTACTTCTGCCTTGATTCCAATAGCTTCCAGAGTATTCCTCCAATTTTTCACTTCATTCTTGATGTCTTCTTCCCCACCTTTTCTGTTCAATATCGCGTGAATATCTGCAAGAAGCACAACGACTGTAAAGCCAGCTTTTTCTAGATCCATGAGTTTGGTTATGGTAACAAAATGCCCAAGATGCATTGGTCCGTTTGGCTCATACCCGCAATATACTCTCGGATTCTTTTTCTTGAGAACATTGACTAGGTCTTCTTCGGTGATTATCTCCTCAGTATTCCTTTTTATGATTTTAATTCTGTCTTCTGCTGATAACTTCATATATTGTCTAGTGGAAAGGAGATTAAAAGCCTTGCTACACGGATTTTTTTAGAGTAGAATGGAAAATTTTAAGAAGTTAATATGATTTTTATAAGCATGTCACACAATAAACAAAGGTATGCGATTAAAAGATATGAAATTGAATTAGAACCATCAATATACGAAAAACTAGTGGATATTATTAAAACAGGTTATTTTATTGAAGAAAATGCAAGCAGCTTGGCTGAAAAAATATTTATGATCTGGGTAGATTCAAATCTTATAACTTCTAAAGAGAAAACTGACGGGGTAAAATCATTATCAGAAAGTATGGGTTATTTTCCAGCAAAATTAAATCCTCATAGAGACTATCAAGAGAGATATGGTGTAGTTTTTTTAGATTTGGCAGGGCTGGAAAGATTTGTTGCAGAATTGACCCCAATAATTCCTCCTAATAACTTTTCCAATAACCCTTATTTTGGGATGACTTCTGAGGTGATGATAGGCAGTGTATTAAGGTATGAAATTCTTGATCACATTGATCACATTAAAAATGGAGGATTATCAGATGAAGAAGATTTATCTTGACAGCTCGGCGACTGCACCAGTATATACTGAAGTAGTTGAGTCGATGCTCCCATTTTTTCTAAACAATTATGGAAATCCATCTTCACCTCATTCAATGGGGGATGCTGCTACAAAGGCAATCAGTATATCGAGGAAAGTTATTGCCAATGAATTAGAATGCAAATCTCACGAAGTGATATTTACTTCAGGAGGTACCGAGTCAAATTGCCTCGCATTAAAGGGTTTTATGCAGATTTCAAATAAAAAGAAATTGATAATAAGCGCGATTGAACATTCTTCTATAAATGAAATAAGTGATGAATTAGTCAGAAAAGGGCATGAAGTAGTTAAGATAAGAGTTGATAAAGAAGGATTCATTGATTTTAAGGAGCTGGAAAATAAGATAGATGAGAAGACCGCTATGGTTTCCATTATACATGGGAATAATGAGATTGGCACAATACAAGACATAGCAAGAATAGGAAAGATATGCAAGAAAAAAGGTTGTTTATTTCATACAGATGCTGTGCAGACTTTTGGAAAATATAAGTTGCCTGTGAAGAATATTGGTATAGGGATGCTTTCAGCTTCTGCCCATAAGATAGGGGGACCTAAAGGAATAGGATTACTTTTTGTTGAGGAAGGCATAAAACTTTCTCCTATGATAGTAGGAGGACAGGAAAGAGGATTGAGAGGAGGGACTGAAAATGTTCCAGGCATTGTTGGTTTCTCAAAGGCATTGGATATGACAAAGAGACAGGATTGGAGAAAAATGCAAGAACTGCGCGATTTTTTCATACTTATATTAGAGAAGTTAGGTTGTAGAATCACGGGCTCTCGGGAACAGCGCCTATCTGATCATGTGTCTGTCACATTTCCAGGCATCGATGCCGAACTCTTAGTGCTTGCACTTTCCCAGTACGGTGTTTATTGCTCTACGAAAAGTGCATGCTTAAACAAAGAGGGTAAAGAAAGCAAGGTACTAAAAGCGATAGGTCTCTCTTCTGCAGAGATTCGTGGCGCGGTGCGCTTTGGATTGCATGCAAGCATAAAGCGGCAGGATCTTCAAAGAGCAGCGAAAATATTTGAGAAGTGTCTGTCAAAACAGCAAGCGAAGAGATGATTTTATAAACATAATCTTTCTTATCGTACAATGAAAAGATAAGGAGGAATTGGACTCTTGGCTTGCTGTTTTTGGTTATTCTTTCATGCGGGGTGTTTTTGGGATTGTTTTTTTCAGGCAAAATGATGGGATTTGCGGTTTCAAGTGATGCGGGTGTTTCCGATGCAACAGCGGATAACAAGGGCTTTGTGGCTTATTGTAATACTGACTATGCGTGACTTTGCCTACTATTATTGAAATGGATGGGGCGGAATGGCAGCTAGGCGTATATGATTTTCAGGGCAAGTTGCAACTTTCTTATCGAAGCACTGGTGGCGTTTTTATGAGTGTTCAAGAAGCTTTTTCTAGAGGGTAAGCAACTATTTCCAATTAGTCATTTAGTTTTAGGCTTTAAGAAAAATGAGGATGCAAATAGCAATATGCCTAGTATTCCAGATATTATGCTGAAAATGAACATGCTCGATTGAAACGGCTTGACTATCTCTTTGAATACTGTCTGAAGAACCTGTGCTATCTGAGGATTATTTAAGGCGTCATCTATTGCTGCTGCCACTCCTTGTACGACTCCCATCAAGAATATTCCTGCTATTATCAATGGCGCGCCAATCCATCTCATTCTAGACGGGTATGTTGAGCAAAGGAAAAATATTGCTATCAGGGAGATGATCACTACGATCCAAGATATAATCTTTGCAGACTGCATGCCTGAAATATATCCTCTTAAATCTTGGAACATGGCATTGTTATCCCCATTCATCTTTCCTAAGTCTACAATCAATGGCTTGTCCTCGGAAAACCCTCCCTCTATAAATGCTTGGTTGACAAGGACATCATTTGGCACACCACTTGGCTTGCAGACAAGCTTTCCCGAGATATATGGAGACTCATTCTGATTGCAGACCCTGGCTTTCTCAACTCTTTCTGCTAAGATTGATTTTATCAAGGATGGCTGTATAACTATTGTAAGATTCAGAGTCTGCGTCTCTGACTTGAGATAAGAAAGAAGATTTCTTATTAATTGGTTGCCTTGATTTTTTAGTTCTTCTGAAGGTATGTTCTGTGGAGAGTCCTGTGGAATGGCTGATTTAGCAAGTGTCTCAAAAGCGTTTGATTTCTCAAATGCACTTTCATAAATCGAAGGATTCAGGAAAACTCTTGCGCTTGTGGCAGTTATGGCAGTTATTAGGGAGAGTATAAGTATAATTGAAAAAAATATAAGGCCTATATACCTGAATACCTCTTTTGATTCCATATAGAGATTACGAAAACAGGGTTTTTAAAGATTTTTCTGTCTGGAAAACTTATACTCTCTGGAGAGTATTTGAGAACTACGTAGCACCAACATCTTTATAATCATTTAATGTTTTTATCTGCAATGTCTGAAAAATGGGACCTTTCCAAGCTATTCAAGAATGACAATGATCCTAAGATCGAGAATAGAAAAGAGGATGTAAGGAAAGCTATTGAAAAATTTAGGGTGAAATGGGCATCCAGAGATGATTATCTCAACGACCCTAAAATACTGAGAGAAGCCCTAGACGATTTTGAACTTCTTATGAGGCATCATGGTGTCGAAGGAGGAATAGTCTTTTATTTTTCATTGAGATCATCTCAGGAGCAGGAAAATCCAAATGTAAAAGCAAAGTTTAGCCAAGCTCTTGAGTTTGCAAGAAAGATGGAAAATGAGATAAGGTTCTTCAATCTTAAGATAGGAAAGATCCCTTTAGAAGTCCAGAAGAAGATGCTTACTGACAAAGGGCTTGATAGATATAAGCATTATCTTGAGAGATGCTTTTCTCAGGCAAAGTACATATTGAGCGAGAAGGAAGAAAATATTCTCAGTCTAAAAGCAGATGTAGCATACACTAATTGGGTAGATATGGTGCAGCAGTTCCTTTCAAGTGAAGAGAGAGAAGTTTTTGGAGAGGATGGCAAGAAGACAATCAAGAATTTCTCTGAGATAGACAACTTGCTAAAGAGTAATGATAAAAAGGTAAGAGACAGCGCTGCCAACGCTTTCAACGATATACTTCTCAAGAATATAAATGTGGCCGAGCACGAATTAAATGCTGTACTGAAGAACAAGAAGATAGATGATGAATTGAGAAAGCTGCCCAGACCAGATGCTTCGAGACACATAGATGACGACTTAGATAGCAGTGTTGTAGACACATTGGCTGAAGCTGTTGCGTCAAGATTTGAATCTGTAAAGAGATTATACGCCCTGAAAGCCAAGCTCTTAAAGGTCAAGAGTTTTACTTATCCTGAAAGAAATGTGCTTTATCTTGCAGGTTCTTCAGAGAAGAAATATCCTTATCCTGAAGCACTTAGTCTTGTGAGGAAAGTATTCTCATCTCTTGATAAAGAGTTTGCAGAAATACTGGATAATTTCATAAAGAATGGGCAGATAGATGCTTTTCCTGGCAAAGGGAAAAGAGATGGAGCTTTCTGCTCAGATGACTTAGTGACAATGCCAACATATGTCCTCCTAAATCATATTGATTCTCTTAGAGATGTAATTGTAATCGCCCATGAGATGGGACATGCTGTAAATAGTGAGCTGATGAAAAAACAACATTCCCTTAATTTCGGCACATTGCTATCTACAGCAGAAGTAGCAAGCACATTCATGGAGGATTTTGTAGTACAAGAAGTAGAGAAGGAGGCCGATGATGAAATGAGACTTGAGATCATGATGAGAAGATTACAGGATGATGTGTCAACAATATTTAGGCAGATAGCCTGTTACAGGTTTGAGCAGGAAATCCATGAGGAATTCAGAAAGAAGGGATATCTATCTAAGGAAGAGATAGGAAAAATATTCTCAAAACATATGACTTCATATCTAGGGGAAAATGCATCAGGGTGCGAAAATTGGTGGGTGTACTGGAGACATATAAGGACATATTTCTATAACTATTCTTATGCCTCTGGCCTGCTTATCTCCAAATCATTGCAGAATGAAGTGAAGAAAGATCCGAAATATATAGAAAAGGTTAAGGAGTTCCTAAGGGCAGGGACATCTGCATCTCCAAAAGAAATATTCCTTAAAATGGGGATAGATATATCCAAGAGAGATTTTTGGTTCAAAGGTCTTGACGAATTTGATGGTAATGTAAAAGAGGCCGAAAATCTTGCAAAGAGATTGAGAAAGATTTAATCATTCTAGGAATTCTATGCTGTCTACTATTCCGTCGGAATCAAGGTCAATACCTTCTACAACTTTGCAAAAAATCTTGGAGTCTTTCTGATTCCCCTTCTCGATATCCTTGAAGTCCTTGAGAAATGAAAGTATGGCTGCTTTTGTACCTGCATTCCTTATTCCTGCAATATAGAGTAGTTCTTTCTTATCATTAAATGGATTCTTGCATTTATTTATGACACCTATTTCTTCATGCACATAAAGTCTCTTTGTAATTGATGAATAGAAACCTTTCTTTTCTTCGTCAAAATATATAGGCATCCTTTTACCTATGCTTTCCGCCACTTTGTTCACTATAGGCCCTCCAATCACAATTAAGTTATTCTGCTCTAAGTCTTTTTCCTGGACTTCAGTGTCAAGCTTTACTTTGCTTTCTGGAACATGAGTGAGAAATGTTCCTAAAAATAATGCGAGATCCATTCCAAAATATCCATCGCGACTACGAGCCTTAAGAGGGCCGTGAGGGTCAGGACTTCCGACTAATATCATTGCATTGAGAGTCCCTTCTGAGATGAATGGATAAAGAAATCCTGACTTATGTTCTTTTATCTTCGAGCTTTCCTGAAATGAACCTATAGGTATCACAAATGAATCTGAGACTGGAGAGTACCATTTAGCAACAATGCCCTGTAGTCTTTCTTCCTTGACAATCTTGACAAGTTTAGCTTTCTCCAGATGATGGATATAATAGTATACTTTTTGCTCATGAACTTTCATCTTCTTGGCCAGTCTTTTAGGATACATAGACTCATTATGCAATTCTTTCAATATTTTAAGTGCGATAGGATTGCCCAGGATACTTGACCCCTGTGAATCTATCTCTTGCGCGTTCAGTGTAAGTGTCCTGCTCTGTTCTTGCTTAAGAACTTTCATATCCTTCCTACTAATTATCTATTTATAAATATTTTTATAATGTAGTTATAAATTTATTAAAAATTATTAAATACTTAGTTTTTTTATATAGGAGATGGATTCACTTATGACTGAGATTGTTGAGCAGTTTGGATTAGGGAGCATTGAGGAAAGTAAACCTCTTGAGAACGGACTTATAAACCAGTCTTTTAGAATCAAGACGGCACAGGGCCAATTCGTCCTGCAGAAACTCTCTCCAATTTGGGATGCTCGAGTGATTGATGATTATAGGGCGGTACAAACTTATTTGCGAACCTCAGGAGTTCATGTACCCGTCCTTTTAAATGACAGAGACGGGAGTCCTTATTTTATGAAGGAAAGGTGCATATGGAGAGCATTCGAGTACATACCCCATGATCGTGTTGAGAGTCCAACGCCTGAACTTGCTTTTGAGGCTGGAGCGTTACTTGGCAAATTCCACTCTTCCATGGCTAAGGCGAAATTTAAGCCATCTTTTATGCTTGAAGGTTTTCACGATACTCCCTCAATAATAACTAAACTCAGGTCTGTTTATTCCGCTCCTACATTTGCAATAAAAGCAGAAAGAGCAAAGAGAGAGTATGCCTTAATATCTAATATGATAGAGTCTCATACTCTTTCCAAAGACATTGAAAAAATAGTTATCCATGGAGACCCCAAATTCAATAATTTTCTTTTCAGAGATGGTAAAGCAATATCTTTGCTTGACTTAGATACATTGATGTTTGCCTCACCTCTTCTCGATGTCGGAGACGCACTCAGAAGCTGGTGCAGAAAGAAGCCTTCAACTTCAGAATTCATGCCTGATGTCTTCAACTCAGCATTAAGAGGGTATAGGTCAGAGTCATGCTTTGAAATAAGCGCAAGTGAGGCAAAAAATGCTATGTCCTTGATTACTTTAGAATTATCCGCAAGGTATCTTATAGATTATTTTGAAGAGTCTTATTTTCCCCTTAAGGCTGAGAAATATGCGACACGAGCAGAGCAGAATTTCTCAAGATGCCGGAGATACTTAGATTATTATATCAATTTCACTGGAGGGCACAAAGATAATCATCTTCTAGCTTGGGGATTGGAGCATTGCAACTGATTTTCCATTTTTAATCTGAAGCATTGCTGAGAGCAGCATCCTAAATATCTAATTTCACAGTCTATACAAATTGTACAAAATGAGTCGCAATCAAACTTTGCGCAATTTTTCACAAGATCACAGGGCACATTGCAATGAGAGCATGAAGTGATAGGCTTATTTTCTGAATTTATGCTGCTGACAAGCCTTTTGTCGAATACAAAACAAGAGCCTTCCCATACCGTATCTGGGAACTCTTTGCCAAATGAAAGTATTCCACCTTTCAACTGAGAGACATCTGAGAAGCCTTCTTGCCTTAAATAAGCGGAGGCTTTTTCGCATCTTATCCCGCCCGTGCAATACATTATTATTTTCTTATTTTTCTTTTCTGACAATGTCCTGACTGCTTCTGGGAAATCTCTGAATTTTGAGATATCCAAAGTATTAGCTTTCTTGAATTTCCCCACTTTTGCTTCATAATCGTTCCTTGCATCAAGGATTATTATCTCATCACCTATTTTTTCAGGATACCTTTGGTAGATCTCAAGAAATTCTCTTGGAGAGAGATTCTTCCCTGTCAAAGACAAATTTACTTCTTTTCCAAAATTCACTATCTCTTTCTTGATTTTCACTATCATTTTCTTGAAAGGTATGCTTATCGAATCATCTTCCTTGAAGACTATATCTGAGAATCTTGAGTCTGAATTTAACATATCTTTGTACTTGTTTACTTGTTCATGGGAGCCAGCCACAGAACCATTTATACCTTCTTTTGCGACTAGTATCCTTCCTTTTATATCAAGATTTAGGCATTTCCTCAAGTGCTCTTCTTTGAAAGAAACAGGGTCATCTATATGCACATACTTATAAAATAAAAGGACTTTTATCATTGAGATAGGCAGTAAATGGCCTTTAAAATGTTTTTTGAATGCGGGAAGATTGTAAGAATTTTTTTCTAGAGCTCTCTAAGACCAAGATTTTTATACTCTTATTCACTCTTTGTTTTATGACAGAAAGACTATCTTTCGAAGATCAAATTGCCAGAAACAAGGCTAAATCAGTAGTATTAATGGGGACTATAATAGTAACTTTTGTACTGATAGGATTCCTTATTGCAAGAATACTCAATCCAAGCTTATTCTTTATTGTGATGATAATCTCGATAATTGTTTCCTTATTGTATACATGGTTTGGATATTATTATTCTGACAAGATTGCTCTTGCTTCTGTTCATGCAAAGCCAGCCTCTTCAATCCATCATAGGCAACTCATGCATTCTGTGGAGAATATGGCTCTTGCGTCAGGATTGCCTGTGCCAAGAGTCTATGTTATGGAAGCGAATCAGATAAATGCGTTTGCATCTGGCCGCAATCCGGGAAATGCAGTCATCTGTGTGACTACTGGAGCATTGGAAAAGCTGAACAAGCAAGAATTAGAAGGCGTGATTGCACATGAGATGGCACATATAGCCAATTTTGACATAAGATTCATGACACTAGCTACTGTCCTGATAGGCATGATTTCAATAGCTGCCGAGATATTACTTAGAAGTTTCTGGTTCTCATCAGATAATAGGGATAGCAGAACTGGAGCAATATTGCTTATAGTAGGTATTGTCGTAGCAATTCTTGCGCCAATATTCGCCCAGCTTGTCGCGCTTGCAATCTCCAGAAAAAGAGAGTATACTGCAGATGCAACAGGAGTCAAGTTCACAAGATATCCTAAAGGACTTGCATCTGCTTTGCAAAAAATAAAGACTGATCATCTGACTTCAGATGATGCAAAGAGAATAGCAAGAGAGACCGCACCGTTGTTTATGTCCGATCCATTCAGGAATAAGCTTTCAAGCCTTTTCTCTACTCATCCCCCAGTTGATGAGCGCATAAGAAGATTGAATGCAATGTAATCGCATTCAATAATGGCCGATTTTCAAAGGCATCGTGAGAAGAGAAAAATCAATTTTTCTGAATATTGGCAAGTATATCTGGCCTGAATTTCAAGTCATACAATTTTCTTGCTATTTCAATGTCCTTATATGCCACTTGCTTGTCTAGAATCTGAAGTATTTTGCATTTCTTGCCTTGCAGTTCCTTGTATGTCTCGAAGAAATGCTTAAGTTCTGCGATCATATGCCTAGGAACATCTTTGATGCTTTGGAACTCTACATATCTGGGGTCACAATCATAAACTCCGATGAGCTTATCATCCTTCTCTTCTCCATCTATCATCCTAAGTATACCTATTATTCTCACTGAGACCAGAGTCATAGGCAATACTGATCTATGGGTGAGAATTACTATATCAAGAGGGTCTTCATCATCCCAAAGTGTCTGAGGGACAAACCCATAATCGCCAGGATAGTGTACAGCAGAATATAAGAAACGATCCAACTTCAACATTCCAGAGTCTTTATCTAACTCATACTTGAGATGGCCATCCTTAGGTATCTCTATGATTGCATTAACTATAATTGGAGATTTATCCCCTATCGGTATATCGTGCCAAGGGTGCTTGTAATGTACATTTTTTAACGGCATGCTGGTGAATAACTGAAAGTGGCTTTAAAAAGCTTAGTTTTTTCTTTCTTTATCAAGGTCAAATAGGTTCATTTTATTGTTTATACCTTTGAAAAAGTTGAAAAATCCAATTATCAAGATTGAAAAAACCACGGATATCATCCAGTAAGTCGGGCTTAATGGAACTGTCTCAAATACAACATTCAAAGGAGTATATATTATTGCAAGGGTAGCCAGTAAAGATATAATTGATGCAATGAATAGATATTTGTTCTCAAAAAGTGTGGAAAAAATCACAGGAGCCTTATATGATAAGAAATTATAAGCACTCATTATCTCTAATAAAATAAGTGTAAGCAATGCGGCAGTTCTAGCTGTAGAAGTATCCTGCCCGAGCAAGTTGAATGCAATGAAGAAGGCTGTGAGAGTGAACAATGCCATCAATGAAGAGGATATTATCATCCATAGGAAGAGATGCTTATGCAATATATGCTGGTCTTTTCTTGGCTTTTCTCTCATAATATCCTTGGGGGCTGGAGTCAAGGAAAGAGTTATCGCAGGAAGGTCATCTGTAACTATGTTCATAAATAATATCTGCAATGCGAGGAGCAAAGGGACCTGCCAACCTAGGAAAGGAGCAAGTATTACACCAATAAAGAGTATTGTCAGTTCCGCATAATTGCATGAAAGCTGGTAGCTCACAAATTTTCTTATGTTCTTGAATATAGTCCTACCTTCTCTAATAGCATTGACAATAGTAGAGAAATTATCATCTTTCAATGTAAGGTCAGCAACTGACCTTGAAACATCAGTCCCGTTCTTTCCCATCGCTATACCTATGTGGGCCTCCTTAAGAGCCGGTGCGTCGTTCACGCCATCTCCTGTCATCGCTACGACTTCACCATTAAATTTAAGTGCCTTCACTATCTTTATCTTATGCTCTGGCTTGACTCTAGTGAAGATTGAATAATCATTTACAATAGCAGCTAGTTCCACTTCAGTCATCTTCTCAATCTGTGAGCCTTCTATATGCTTCCCTACCAAACCAACTTCTTTTGCGATAGCCAGCGCAGTATCACTTTGGTCTCCAGTGATCATTTTGACCTTTATTCCAGCATAAAAACATTCTTTTATTGCTTGTCTTACTTCTTCTCTTGGGGGATCTTCTATCCCGACAAGTCCTAAGAATATAAGCTCTTTCTCATCTATTTTCTCTTTTCCCACTGGTTTTTTATAGGCCAGTGCTATCGCCCTCAGAGCACTTGATGCAAATTCCTTGTTTATATCAAGTATCTTTTTTCTTTCTTTTTGTGTAAGGGTAAAAATACCCTCTTTCCTTTGAACGTATTTGCACTTGTCTAATAATATCTCTGGAGCACCTTTAGTACAAATATAATTCTTACCTTCCAATTCACATCTGACAGACATCATCTTCCTTTCGGAATTAAATAAAATCTCTTCTGTCCTTTTGAATTCAAGGTCTTCCTTGAATATTCTAGCCTTAGATGCCAATACAAGGAGTGCTGCCTCGGTAGGGAGGCCAATAGTCTTATAGTCATTGTCTTCACCTGTCCTCTGTATCGTGGAGTCATTGCAAATCACTCCTGCCTTCAACAAGAAAGAAAGGACATGATCTTTTTCTACCACTACATCAGAGCCCATATTGGTGAATTTTCCCGTTCCGTTATAACCTGTCCCACTGACTTCTATTTTCTTACAATCATAAAAAATTTTGCTGGCTGTCATCTCTCCTTTAGTGATTGTGCCAGTCTTATCGGAACAAATAACTGTAGACTCGCCCAATGTTTCAATTATAGACATCCTGTTCACGATCGCATTCTTCTTGGCCATCTTATATGCGCCATAGGAAAGAGCGGTGATCAGAACCACTGGAAATCCTTCTGGAAATGCCGAGACTGAGAGTGCAATTACGAGAATTGCTGCACTTAACAGAAGCTCATTTGAATATGGCTGGCTTAAAAGCATGAAAATTCCAGTTAGAAAAGAAAAGACAATTGCTACAGCAACCATATATCTTGAGATACTGTTGACCTTGTCTTGCAATGGCAATTTTTTCTCTGCAGTAGCAATCATACCAGCAATCTGGCCAAATTTGGTATTCATCCCCGTATGTAATGCCTTGGCAGTACACTTTCCAGATATCACAAATGAACCCATGAACAACATCGATTCATCTGAAATGTTCTTTTCATCCTTTGATACATACTTTGATACTTCCCGCGATTCACCTGTAAGGATGGATTCATTAACAAGAAGCTCTTTTTGCTCAAGGATCGCGCAATCCGCTGGTACTCTTTCCCCACTCCTTAATATAATTATATCTCCAGGAACAATCTCTCTTGACACAATCTCCATTTCCTTACCTTCACGAATTATTATGGATACTGGGACAATCATCTGCTTAAGGGATTTTATGACCTTTTCAGCTCTATACTCTTGAATGAACCCTATCGTAACTACTAGTATAATTATTCCAAGAATAGTGTAAGAAGTCACAGACTTTCCTATAAAAAATGAAAGCAATGCTGCAACAGCAAGAAGATAAATTATAAAGTTCTTTTTGATCTGCCTAAAAAGTATTTTTAATGGTGAACTGAGGGATGTATCTCTTATCTCATTATAACCATATAACTTTAGTTTTTCTCTAGCTTCCTTTTCAGTAAGGCCTCTCATATTCGTGTCATTGTATTAAAGAAAGTATAACTTTATTAATCTTACATATCTGTTTTTATCAATGTTTGAAAAAAAGAGGAATCTTGCCCTTGTTCTTAGTGGAGGAAGTGCCAGAGGTTTGGCTCACATAGGAGTGCTTGAGATTCTCGAGGAGCATCATGTCCCAATCGACACTATAATTGGGACAAGCATGGGTGCAATAATCGGGGGATTCTATGCTTCTGGGACCTTAAAGAGTTTCAAGCAAGACATACTTAGAATCTCGGGCAGCACACTTGTGACATTGTTCTTGTCAAGGAAAATAAAAGGGGGAAAGACAACTACTGCTGAACTTGAGGCATTTTTGAAAAAGTACTCTCGCAACAAGAGGATTGAGAAACTTGATTTATCATTCACTGCTGTGGCGATAGATATTATTACTGGAAAGGAAGTTTTTATCAATAAAGGATCACTTCTAAAGGCTCTTCTTGGAAGCATTTCTATCCCTGGAATATTTCCTCCCGTGAAATGCGGAAAGCAAATTCTTGTTGATGGAGGAATAGTTGATCCATTGCCACAGAGATATGGCGAATTGATGGCACACAAAGTGATAGCCGTAAATGCGATTCCTACACACTTTAAGCATAAAAATGAAGGGGATGTGTTTGACCTTATATCTGAAGCAGTAGGAATAATGACTAATGAATTGATTATGCTCAAGTCAAAAACTAACACTCAAACAATATTTCTTCAGCTTGAAACTGATGGCTATGATTCATTTGATTTCTCTCGTGCTCCAGAGATAATTGAATTAGGCAGAAAAGCAGCTAAAGCCAATATAGAAAAGATAATACAGCTAGTGCAGGGCTAATTTCGAAACACTAGAGTTGGCTTTTTGTTTAGACAGAAAGTGGATATGCTCCTACCTGCTGAAAGAATTTCTAGACCTTGCGTGAATTCTTAGTGCCGTCAGTGGCACTTGTTTTTTTAAATTCAGCTGTTTGTTTACATCAATTGGCATTAAAAGCAATGTCAGTCGGTTTTTCTAGACATATTATACCCTCTATTGATCTATTATGAACTCGTTTCCATCTGGATCAGCAATTACTGCATTCCAGCTACCCCAAAACTGTTTAACTGGTCTAATTATTATCTTGACACTTTGCTTTTCACATTTTTTTATAAATTCGTGAATATCGTCAACTTCAAAGATTGCTGATGATCTACCTCCAATGTTAAACTCTTCTTCAAAACCCTTGGCACGTTTTGGATTAGCAGTTTCTATATAAAAAGTATTCTTTCCTAACTTCATCTCGAGAAATTCAGGAGGTCTAAACTCAACTACCTTCATGCCGAATATCTTCTCATACCATACTTTTGCTTTAGCTACATCTTTTACACCAATCAAGTTAGCACCTAATTTTACACTCATGTTTAGACTTACTCTTTCCAGTTTAAAAAGGTATCTACAAAACATTAAAAAATAGGTTGAGTTTATAGAATGATGATAAAGATAGTTTCCATTGACTTTCAAAAAGACTTTAGTGCAGAGGGAGGAGTTTGTTACAAACCTCGCCCAAGTGTTTCTTTTATAAAAAATACTCTTGCACCATTCTTAAATTCTAAAGGGATTAAAATAGCGGAAATTATTTCTGACTATCGACAACCAAGACCTGGAGACCGTGGAAATTGCTGCCATCCTGGAGAATGGGGCTATGAATCTGAAATTCCCAAAGATATCAAAGATAAAAAAATATGGATAAAATGTATGAACTCACCCATTTGGGTAAGAAAGAATGGCGGAGTTTCATCTAAGAAACCAGGATTGCCTTATCAAGATCCCAAGAGATTTGAGAAATGGCTTAACTCAGTAGTAGGCAAACCTGAAAAAACTAAGATTGTATTGATCGGTCTAACTCTTGATTGTTGTGTGCTTTGCACAGCCCAAGAACTAAACTTTAGAGGTTACGATGTAAGAATTCTTGCTGAAGCAACAGATCCGTATTCAGGAGATCAGAAAGAAAAAGAGTCTTTGTTAAAAGATTCACCTATCATTAACTGGGCTGACACGATAACTTTCGAAGAACTTAAGAAAACTATCACTTAATTCTGTATGCTCCTGCAAAGCCGACACCATTTTGGCATAATTGATGATGAAACAAAAAGCTTATTCTTAATTAAACTTAACTCTTGGCAGCCATCCATAAAATTCTAAAGTATTCTAAGAAAGAACGAGCAACCTCTTGACTTGTTACTCTGATAATAAGAGGGTCTTCTATAAGGATAATTATACATGCTTTATCTTTGTAGACCATTATTTCCGCAGGAGTTGTATGTTGCAAAAAACGTATATGATATTTTTTAGATTTGAGCATGAATCCGATACGTTCTTTCCGTGAACGGAGTTCTTCGTTCATAATAATGTGAATCTTAATGCCTTTCTCAGCTCTGATCTTAGAATATTTAGAAAAGAAGAAATCTGCTTGTTTATCGTTTTTGCCTTTACTTGCTCCAAAGACATAGTTTTCATCACCTGATTTGCAATCTGCTATAAGCTCTTCAAAGACAGTTTTAAGGCCATTCCAACCTAAAAATACTTCTACATGTGTCTTGCCATCATTTTTGTTAAACTTTGAAAGAAGAGTTGGTAAAAGAGATGTAACAATTTCACGCTCTTTTTCAATTTCTTTTTCTTTCTGTCCAAGAAATTCTAGAAGATGTTGAGGGTTTGCAGCACTAAAATGAGCAATACCGTTTTTTTCAACTCGTGAGATAATTCCTTTTTCCAGGAGCCTATTCGTAATATCATAGATATTTGAAGGGGCAACACCAGACTTTTTGGCTAAAGCAGTTTTAGTGCATTCTCCCAAGTCTAAAAGAGCAGAATAGACTTTGATTTCTCCCTCAGTCAACCCTACTTTAGTGAGATTAGTAATTTCCATAGAATAATTATTCCCCCTCAGTATTTAATACTTTCTAAAGTAGTCCTGTAGAAGGACACCTTTATTTAAATAGTCTAAATTTTGGTAAAAATATGGAAACTATCGAAACAAAACTAGAGAACATAAGAAAACAAGTAAAAGAAGCCAAGAATAGTGTAAAGAGAGTAGAAACACTGGAACAGAAAGCTCAGGAACTAGTAAGAAACTATAAGCAACTTATATCTAGCACCGACACTCAGTTTAGAACATGTTCTAATAGGGAACGTTTCTATGCTGAATATAAAAAATCAAATAGTGCGTATATTCCCCAAGTAAGGGACGCAATTCATGCCAGGAACTTGATCAAGGGACTGAAGAGAGAGGAGTTCGAAAAAGCTCTAGCTTTTCGTCTTGGCCCAGGATTAGCGGATGTGCTGTACCTTAATGATATAGGAAATGGATGCGCAAGCATGGCAAATTTTGCAAGAGAGATGGAAGAAGGCTTGATTGCAGGAAAAATCCCTCAGGAGTTAGCAGAAGAAGTTTGCCAGATTTATACTCTAATGAAAATTCCTGACTGTAAATGTCATTGGGCAGATATTTTTAGTGGTCTTTTTGGCATTTCCAACGAGGTAGTCAGATTATATATTGAAGGAATAGATAGGCTTTCTGAAGCCCATAGAGGTAAACTCGATCCAGAAAATACATGGAAAATCGAGTATTTAACAAGACTTTCTCCTCCAAGCCCGAAAAATATTCAGAGAGCTCGTTACATTAGTACATTTTTCTGCCAAGATCGATTAGAAGAAATATTTTCTATTGATTCAAAGATTGCTGAAAAAGGCAATTATCTGGATCTTTTACAAGAAGTCAAAAGAGTTACTGCTCCAGAATATACTATTTAATAAAATTCTAAAATTCTTACATCTAGTTTATCCAATTTCATAAAGACAATTCTTTTAAATAAAAGAGATCGCAGAATGGTGAGTAATCACGCTTACAAAAGCCATTTCACCACTGAAATGCCGAGAAGGTAAACTGCCCCTGCCGGGATTCGCACCCGGGTTTAGGCCGCGAAAGGGCCTCGTCCTTGACTGCTAGACTACAAGGGCATAACTGAAGGACAGGAAAATCACTTTTAAATCTTCCTGTTGTCAAGGACGGGAAACGTCCTTGAGCACCTCGAAAATCTAGAGATTTTCTCAGTTGTTATGCAACTGTGTAGTGAAAAGTCAGTATAGTAAGGAATAAAAAGGCTTAATCCTTGCATTTTTATGCAAGTCAACGATTTAATATTCAAGGAATTAATTAAAAGAGGATATTCTCTTGAAGGTAAGACTCGAGTATGGAACATTGCTGATTCTAAATTATGGTACCTCTCTCCAGAACAAGCACAAGGCTATCTAGAACTTGAGCATCACAAGGATTATAGTAAATATATGTTCGAGACTGAGATTGAAATGCTTAACAAATATATGCCCGCTATAGCTGACCAGGTACTTAATGCCAATGCAGTAAATATAATCGATATTGGATGTGGGGATGGAAAGAAAGCCGTACCTATAATCGAAGAACTTCACAAGAGGGTAAAAATAAGGTATTGTCCGATTGACATAAGTAGCTATATGGTTTCCAAGGCTATAGAAAAAATAACTAAGTTGAATAAGGGAGAAGTAGTACAGTTCCAGTGGAATATTTCTGACTTTGATAATCTAGAGAATGTTGCATCAATTCTTAGGAATCAAGAATACAGGCAGAACTTCTTGTTGTTCCTTGGAGGTACATTAGGCAACTTCGAAATGCATGAAGTAATGTATGAAATAATGGAGGCAATGGAAGGTAGTGAGGACTATCTTCTTATAGGGGTAGCATTGACAAATGCAAAGCCTGAAGATATAATTGCCTCTTATAAACAAGGTCTTATGGACCAGTTCTTGAGTAAAGTTTTGACACAAATAGGATTTAAGAGAGAGGAAATAGAATTCGGAGTCAAGTACAAAAATTCAAGAGTTGAGATGTATTATACTCTCTTGAAAGACGTTAACCTTAAATTTGGAGGAAGGACAATATTCTTCAGCAAAGGAGATCAAATCCTTATCGCAGTCTCTCATAGATATAAAGAAGCAGAACTTAAGAAAGCAATGAAGATATATTTCAAGAATGTAAAATACTTCTTTAATAGAGAAAAGACATGGGTCTTAGTTTTGTGCAAGAAATAGTTAGTTATTTTTGAGTGTGCTAAAGATCATACATCCTACATCCTATATAGATTGTATTCGGGATTTGAAAAACTGCGTTTAATGTAAATGTAATATGTCATTCAACATGTGGAATGGCATTTTCCTTTGTCATCAACTACTTGATACTTTGCTCTCCAAAAAGGCAATCTTCTCCAAAAGGCGATCTATCTTGTATTCAAGGTCATCTATCTTCACTTTAAGGTGCTCGAACTCCTTGCTTTGAGGTGGCTCTGGCAAAGATGAACTTGATGTATCTCCAGATTTAGATTCCAAGAACCCGAATAAGTCTTGAGGTTGATTATCATTTGTAGTTACAGGAGATTGAGATGATGGAATTGGAGGAGTAAGGTCGATAAATCCTGTTCTATTATCTATATGCACATTAGAACTAGGGACTTCTTCTTTTTTTAGTAAGCCTCTTTTTTGAAGCATTGTAAAATCAATAATATCCCCACTTTCTTTGCGAAACAGGCCCATCTCAATGCTAGACAATGCTATTATTTAAAGCTGCTGTGTTGAGAGCTACTGCGCTGTAATGATGTCAAGGAATAGATTAGAATTAATTCTCGCTATTTTTTTAAGTTAAGACAAGCGGAATTTATGCAATATCTTTTCTTTGTCGGCCCTGGTCCATCATCAAAAACATGGCCGAGATGACTGCCACAATTGGCGCATGTGACCTCAATTCTTTGCATACCCATGGATTCATCTTGATGTAGCTTGACTGAACTTGAATTTTTCACTTCGGTAAAGCTAGGCCATCCAGTACCAGAATCAAATTTTTTATCTGATGAGAAAAGTTCAGCGCCACAAGCAGCACAATTGTAAATGCCTTTCTCTTTTGTATTCCAATATTTACCTGTGAAAGGGAGTTCTGTACCTTTTTGGCGAAGAATTTGAAATTGTTCCTGTGAGAGTTTTTTCTTTAATTTTTCTTCACTTATTCTTTCTTTTCCTTTCATTCTATCACATCCATAAAAGCCTTACAAAATCTTTCTTTTGCAATGGAGAGAACCTTTTTACCTTGAGAGGTAAGTTGATAAGTAATAATTTTTCCTGTTTTCTCTTCTAGAATAAGGCCTTCTTCTTTCAGTGTTTTGAGGGCAGGATAAATTGTGCCCGGGCTAGGACGATCGCCTTTTCTTTTTTCAAGTTCATCTGCGAGCTCCTTTCCATGCATTGATTTTTTAGAAAGCATAAATAAAATAAGGAATGAAAGCATCCCTCGCATATCACAACAATAACCATTATCTTTCATGTATTTATTGGGTAACCGATATATTTAAATATAACTACCACTCTCATATCGTATGTCCAATATAACATTCTTGCGAGAAAATCAGGTGAAAGGAGTTGACTTTATTATGTCGGGAACCGATGAAAACCACACCTTTCAAGGTGTGGTGGTTCCCGAGCATCTCCAAAAACGAGCGCCTGCAACAAACCTCGGCTTTTAAGCCGAGGTGGCGCATCGTTTTTGTGATG
>VGKP01000004.1 GCA_016866975.1 Candidatus Pacearchaeota archaeon | reverse complement strand
TCCATCGCCGTCGTCGCATTATCGCCGTCAAAGCTCCAATAGCCAACAAGAGAATTGTACGGCGCTTGGTCGTTAACAGTCAGGTGCCAGAAATCATTGTCTAAAGTGATGTTGTTATACGGCTGATTGGAAACATTCTGCCCTCCAAACGTAATATTGAACGTCTGATTCGATAAGTGAGGAGTCACCCACTCCAGATAATCCAACTTTGTTGAGTTGTCTGTGTCCAACGCCGTGAACGGCACAAAACTCTGATTTTCCTGCCAATACACTCGTATTCCCGCTTCCTGTCCCACACTCAAAATCTCTGGTATCACCGTGAACGAAACCACATCAGTATAATTCAAAGAATCCGGCCCTGAGATTATGACTTGCTTTCCACTAGAAATATTGCTCTCAAAAGCTTTAGGTGCCTGTGTTTCATATTCAATAGTATACTGAGTGACATTATCTGCAAGAGTAACTTGAACAACACTGCTATTACTTGATTCAACAAGCATAGCGCCAGCATCACTCACTGCCCTTCCAGTAATAGTGCTCCAGAAACTCTTTATCCAATTAAGCAATCCTCCACCGTTGTCTCTCTCTAAATTCAACTCTGCACTTACTCTGCCTGAAACAACATTTCCAGTTATCCCGTTCATAGATACTATAGCAAATGTCTCTCCACTCTCTTCAACTTTCTTTACAGTTATGTTCTCAGCTTCCTTGGGGAGTTCAATTGTGAAATTTCCTATCTCACTTAATGTCACGTTCTTTGTCCATTTGACTTTCTCTCCTAGACGAATGCCTTTTCTAAGAGTCTTTACGCTTACATTTCCTGGGAGGGTCTCATTCAATGCAAAAGTTGCATTTCCTGAAGATGTCTTTTTCTCAGGTTTATTTTCTGATACAGTTATTTCTTTCTGCAGATATAGTAGTTCTTCTCCCTGAGAATTAAGAGCCACTTTAAGCAAGCCATTCTCAGATTTTATTCCCCATCTTGATATATCAATCTCTACATTTACAATATCATTGCTTATGTATCTCTCTCCAAATCCTCTCTCAGTCTCAAAGTAAGAAGTGCTGACTATTACTTTTCCACTTGAGACATCGACTTTGACTACAGAATTGTTTAGCTCTCTTCCGTCGATATTTACACTGCCGCTTACTATTTCTACTCCATCATGCTTGGACAATTCATAATTGAATTCATTTCCAAAAGATACTATTCCTGAGATTAATTCTTCATCTTCAAATATAGCTGCACCGGTTATGGACGATATTTCAGGAGATTCTTGGGATAATTGAGGAGTCTCGACGGGCGATGGCGATTCTGCAGTCTGCTCTTCTCCAGCAGGTTTATTTTTATTTGAAGGTTCAGTTGTTTTAACAGACTTTGTATCTTTCTCAGAAGGCAAATCTACAGGTATACTTGGGTGTACCTTAATTTCTTCACTCTCGCTTTCAAAATCTTCTTTTTTATATTCATCATCTTTTTTTTCTTCAAGTGCAACTCCATTTTTTCGGTTCTCATCACTCGAAGATTCGTTTTCAGCAGGAGAATCTTTTTCAGGTTGAGCTTCAGGTTTTTTATTTAATTCGGTTTTTATCAGTCTTAGTTGAAAACTTATATTAGGGTATACCTTGATCTCGCCTGGGACTCCAAGCCCAAAGCCCGAACCTGAGATTTTCTCATCTTTGATATAATAATTTCCACTTGAGATGAGCGAAGAATTTACTTTAGAAATAGGGAAGAAGGCAGTTTGACTGCCTAGGGAGACATCAAATTGGCTTTCTAGCGGAAGCAATTCTCCTTTTTGCAGCTTGAGTACTATTTTCCCGCTCAGGTTCTCTCCAGTGCTGTAAAGGTCTTCAAGGTCTAATATCGCTCTTCCGGTAAAACTCGAGTGCTGTAAAAAAAGCAGGGCCAGTGCTGTAAAAACAAGCAGGGAAAAACCAATGTAAGAAAATACCGTCGGTGAAAATGAGCTTTTCTTAGAATTCTTGACAATATTTGAGACAGTTTTTCTGCCTATTCTTTTGCTTTCATACAGATAGGGCCCATACCTCTTGCCATGTACTGTAATATACCTCTTATATACCATCTTTTTCGTACTGTAAAAGAGCAAAATTACCTATATAAGGCTTTCTGAGAGCCATTTTTCAAGGCCCATTGTTTACATTACAAGTATACTTAAGTATACCAATAGATACATTAAATTTATAGAATTCTTACCGCTTCTGTGACCCACTGTCTCCAAAGTGGGAGGACATATTCAAGGAAGGGCAGTCCTCTTTCTCTTGTCACTTTTTCGCTTATTGCATGAAATACTGTGTTGGATCTGACAACAAATGGTGCTTCCAGTATCTCAGGTTTTTGCATATGGATAGAAAGTTCTAATAATTCCTGTTTTATTTTTGCCCTAAGAAGTATATTATCGTATACCGCTTCCCAATTTCCAGCCCACCCTTTCACACCAGAGGCTATCTGTTTCAATATATCTGAGTCTCCATTGATTAATTCTGGCGTCGGTTCAAGTTGGTCATGATCTACATTGTATCTCAGGAGATCTACAAATCCTTTCTCTTGTAAAGGATCCTTCAGCCAGTGCTTCCTGACTTCTGTTACTTGAACTATTCTTCTCTGTGCATGAAGCCCGTCGGGAGATCGCACTGGATTTGTTATTATTATTATGTCCGTTGCCTTAAAGCTTGTCTCTGGCACATCAAGGTCGTGCACAACTCTGTCAAAAACTCCATAAGGTGAATCACCGTGAATTGTACCTGCGACGACATTTGCCAGGGCACCTACTCTCATTGCTTCATACAATGCTTTCGCTTCGCTGCTCCTTACTTCGCCTACTACAAGTGCGGAATCTCCAAGTCTTAAGCTTGTCCTTATTCCTTCTGACGCCTCTACTTCAGTTGTGCCTGAAGTCAATGCACTTCTCACTTTCATTCTCAAAATATCATACCCTAACTGTCTGAGAGAATCAACGGGCAATTCAAGTGTATCTTCAATCACTATAGTTCTGACACTTGGCAGTATCTCCAACATAAGGCTTCCAAGAAGGCTGGTCTTGCCGCTGCTCCTTGTACCGGCGACAAGCAATGTCCTGTTACCGTCGATAATAAAACTCAATAGCCCTGCTGCAAAAGAGTTAAGCATCTTTTTTTCCATAAAAAGAGGCAGCGTCCAAGGTTTGTCCCTATGTCTTCTGAAAGCATAAGCTAATCCTGCAGGAGAAAGTGGTTCTTTTATCGCAGCCACTCTAGCTCGAACATTGCCGAATACTAAATCGGTATCAAGCACAGGATTAGCTTCGTCAAGAGGTCTCCCAGATTGCAATCTTAATTTTGCCGCCCACGATTCTGCATCTTCATAACTAGGTATGATATTTGTAACGCATTCTCCATAGTTCTCATGCCTGACGTACATTGCATTCTGTGCAATCGGTGCATTTAAAACAAGGTCCTGTATTTTAGAATCGAGCAACAAAATTTCTATGAGTCCGAATCCTATGGTATACCTGACTAAGATACGCGCGAGTCTCATAAGTTCTCTGTGTGTGAGAGGGATTTTTTTACTCTGACCAAGCTCTGAAAGTAAGTCGCGTGAGATATTGAAAAATACTTGTCTTGTTTTTTCAGCGTCGGTGAACTCCTCTGCTTTTGGCCTATGTTCTATAAGTACATTTCTTGCAAGATGAAGTAGAGTATGATGTTCTTCACTCAAAGTAAACTCGGGTGGAAGTATATGGTAAAAATGTTTTGACTCTTCCCCATGTTTGAGTATTGTTACAGGGATCTCTTCTCCTTCAGATACGATAAGATATTGATCTACAAGACGCGCCTTCTCGGGAAATTGCGCGACAAGCCTTGTAAAAGTGAAGTTAGGCAATATGTCTGGTCTGAAGACTGTACTGTAAAACTCTCTGCCAAGTATTGGTGCTCCATGTTGATTCCAGAGTATGAAAAGCCTCGTAGTTTCCAGCATGCTAGCGAATCTCTCAAGAAAAAGAAAATAATTCCTTCTCCCATTGTCTCCTTCTTGCAGACTTAGTTGTTCTCTTAAAGTAGCTATCCTCCTCTTCAGCTTGGTGAAGCAAAGAAGAGGATCCTGCCTTAGAAGAAGAAATAGGTAATTCAGTTCGGCATACACTTCTTGTACATCTCCAAAGAATGCAAGTTTTACAGGAGAGAGTATTGATTCCTGCTTGGTGAAATAGTTGAATATTCTGGCAATCTCCTGTAATGTCGCAGTCTGTTCAAATGAGTAATGATAATTCCTCTGCTGCACAAAAACTATTCTGGAAATTGCAGGGTTCTCGACAAGTATGTCTATCAGCCTGGCCATTACGTCTGGATTCTCTGCAATGCTTGGAACAAAAGGAGCTTTAAGGAAATTTACAAATAATATTTCCTCTCCTTGTTTGCGCTGCACTTCTGTGGCGTACAAAGGAGAGGTTTCAGTAAAAAACATGTTCTTTCATCATTTCCACGCAGACCAAATATTAAATAGGTTTCTATAGGTGCTCCTTTATTTTGATAGGAGAGTTTATTGAAAGGAAGGTTGACCCACAAGGCCTCAAGAATCTGCTGATTCTTGACGGTCATCAGGGATTATGAATCCCTGAGAGAACCTTGGTTTCCTTAGGAAGGATTTTAAACCCAATCATCTTTTATTTACGATGGATACTCTCTCACCTCCAGAATCTTCATTACAAATGCACGATCTTGAGGAAAAACTTAGGCTCCTCAAAGACCGCCTTCTCCTTATAGGCAAGTCTCTTGTCGAGGAAAAAGAGAAGAACATCAGAGAGTTGCAGGAGATTAAGCGAGACATAATCATTCTGAAAGAAGACCATTTTCGCATGAGAGAGCTCCTGCAAAGGATTGCAGAACAATTGATGACTCTGGCCAGAAAAGAGGAATTGGCGATACTTCAAAGACAATTAAATCTTTTTAGGAAAACATAATGGGCACTATAGAAGAAATACAGAGAATGCAGGAACAGGGAATATCTGAGCAGGAAATTGAGAAATCTCTTGTGAGCCAGGGAATCTCGGAATCAGAAGCGAGGGAAGCTCTGGCTCAATCCAAGATAAAGGAGGCAGTGATAAATCCTGCGATGGATGTATCTTCAGATTCAGGACAAACACAGATGCAGCCATCAATGATAACTAAGGAAAACACTAATCCTTCCCAGGCCGCCGTTTCCCAGTCTGCATATGGCAACCAGCAGGAACAGCAGGAATATCAATATCCTGCATACGAGCCATACACTGGAAATATAAGCTCAGATGTTGTCAATGAGATTGCAGAGCAGATAATAGTCGAAAAGCTAACTCCTTTGAAAGACAAGATTGAACGTGCGCTCGACTTCAAGAACATCATAGATACTAAGGTAGAATACATAGATGAGCGCCTCAAGAAGATTGAGAGGACCATTGACCGCCTTCAGCTCTCCGTATTGCAGAAAGTGGGAGACTACATGACAAATGTAGAGGACATAAAGCAGGAAATAGTTGAGACCCAAAGATCTTTCAAAGCATTGTTGCCTCAGCTTCCAAACAAGCAGCAGGCGCAACCCTCTAATAAAATTCCGGCCCCTGAATCTTCACAGCCATAAATAATGTGCGGGGCTTGTCCTGTTTCTATAATTCACACTCTTTACCTTCTTCCAGCACAATGAACTTTATTCCTTCCTTATTTAAGATCTCTCCAGGCAATCTATGCGCTATTCCAGGACTCTTAAGATTTCCGTCATGAACAGGAAATGCCTTGGCTGGACGTAGCTTTAATGCATATTCTATCGCCTCGCTTATTTTAATCCACGGTCCCGCTACAGGCAATGCGAGGACATCAATGTTTTTTCCAGGATCAGTAAATGCATCACCAGGATAGAAAAGGCGACCGTCAATGAAATAGCCTGTGTTTTGGACAGGATTGACTGTACTGTAAATTTCTGCGTGTTCTTCTCCATAGCCCTCAAGCATGATACCTCCATATTTCCTCTGGCCTCCATGCTCTAAAATCTCATAATCTATTCCTTCTCTTTCAAGAATCTTACCTACTGCATCATTAGTCACAACGATTGCCTTTGGACAATTTTTCAATACTATCTTTAATGATTCCATATGAAGATGGTCTTGATGTTCATGAGTTATCAATACCAAATCAATATTTCTTACTTCATTCTGTCGGGTAGAATAATTGCCTGGATCAGTAAGTATTCTCAATCCTTTTGTTTCTATTAACAGACAGCAATGTCCTAATTTGGTTATTTTCATTTCAGAGAATCAGAAGGATAATTAATAAATTTTACTTTTTCTTTCCGCTTCTCACAAGGATCCAGCTTGCAAGGGCACTGACTAAAATCAGCCAGAACGCACCGGCAGTCTTTGATTCATAAGCCCAAGAAATTAATTTTAATACATCTTTATTAGCACCACTTCCATAATTTCCAGATCCGGGTATATACGGCGTTATCATTGATGAGAATACAAAAAATGCGGCAATAATGAAGACTAACAGGAGAATGTAGACAAATGCCTGTCCAACCCACTTCTTCAAGGCATCATCTTTGTCCCCTATGAAACCTGTCAGTACTAATATGAAGAACAAGCTTACTAACAATATTGCAAACCAGGGAGTTATCGCCTGTATATACTCCAAGGGCCCTATGACTGATATAAATAATGTAGATACCAAGAAAGAGATGAACAATTCAAGCCAAAGATTTTCAAATACTTTTGTCTTATTCAATACTGCATATATGATTACAAATACGAGTATAAATCCTATAAGAGGTACAAAATATTCAATTCCCGATAAGTTTATCTGCGCCATACTATTCTCTTAGTGACCGCAAAGTGACTCTTCCATCATGATTGCCACCTGTATGCGATCCACTTGAAGCGATTGCAATTATTACTCCTATTATCAGCACAACACCTACAATCCACCCCACATAATCATCATATGCCAGCGATGAATACCACCCGAATGATGAAAATGACTGGGAAAGAACCACTAACGCCGCTACAAACCCAATCGCCCCCAATCCCCAGAACCAATACCTCTTTTCCTCATCAGGTATGAATAGACCTATACATATCATTATGACTAGTATCACTGCTAAAGCAACTCCGAGTCTTGGAAACACTTCTCTGAAGAAATCGGGGACAAAATTCAACTGTAAGGCAAGCATCCCGATTACAAGCGCAATTATCACATGAATCCCTTTATTGAGACCAAGGATATTAGTCGTAGAAAGTATTCCCAAAACAACTGCAAATATTAGTAGGAAAGGTAGAAGATAGTCGAACACGCCTGCCTGTTGCCACTGAGAGAGAAATTGTCCAATCGTATACACCATACCTTACTTATCCTCAGGCTATTTAAATATGTTTCGAATAAATACATCGATAAGGCATGAATATACTATTTATCAGCAAAGAAGATCAATACAAGAGGATATTTATACTTCTCTAAATTTCCAAAAATATGGCTCTTTGTTTCATAACAGGTAATAAAAACAAATTTTTAGAGGTTAAAGAGATTATTGGAGATGTAGAGCAGCTAGAAATGGATCTTCCAGAGTTACAAAGTCTGGATTCTCGTGAGATCATAACTGCCAAGCTAAAGGAAGCCTTAAAACATCATAAAGGCCCATGTATAGTCGAAGATACCTCTCTTTCACTTTTCGCCTTGAATGGATTTCCAGGCCCTTTTATAAAATGGTTTATGGAATCTTTGGGTTTAGAAGGAATCTCTTCCTTGGTCTCTAGACTTCAAAACCCTCTTGCAAAGGCTACAACAGTCATAGGTTACGCTGCTTCTCCTGCCGAGATCCATTTTTTTGAAGGTTCTATTGATGGCGAGATTGTGCAGCCGCAAGGAGACAAAAAGTTTGGTTGGGACCCAATCTTTAAGCCAAAAGGTTGTCAGATGACCTTTGCCCAGATGACTCAATCAGAAAAGAATGATATTAGCATGCGCAGAGAAGCATTAAAAAAATTAAAAGGATTTCTTGAAGCCTGATTTTGACATTATTTTGACATTATTTATCACAAAAACGATGCGCCACCTCGGCTTAAAAGCCGAGGTTTGTTGCAGGCGCTCGTTTTTGGAGATGCTCGGGAACCACCACACCTTGAAAGGTGTGGTTTTCATCGGTTCCCGACAGAATATTTTAATGCGAAAAATACTGCTCCAACAACTACCAATATCAATATCAAGTTTGCTGCAAAAGAATTGTCATCTCCTCCAGCAAAGAAGTCCTTGACATATGTCCACGCCCCCGTTATATTAGCGACGGCTATTACTACTGCAACAAATGCTATAATCCCAAATGCAATCAGGACCCCACTATGCAACTCAAACTTTCCTTCTGAGAAGAATATCGCCACTAATAACAAGAAAACTAGTATCACAACTAGAGATACCCCTAAGAAAGGTACAAGTCTTCTTATTATGTCAGTAGCATATCCTACCGTAGATACTAAAAGGCCTACTGCAAGCGCCACAAGAGCATCTGCGCTATTCTTTCCATCTCCCAGAATCTTTGACTTCTGCAAGACTGCGTTGACAAGAGTAAACACCAAAACGAAGACAAGCGCCGTTTGTGCTAGTTCACTGTTAAAAATCGTCTCATAGGCCATAATCAAAGAATATATCTTCCTATTATTTAAACCTTTAGCTGCGTCGGAGCCAAAATGGATTAAAGAATTCCAATCTTTAGACTTCCGTAGATAAATCTCTCTTTCCTTCTCCAGACCTTACTGCCTCAACTCTTCTTCCAGGCAGAATATACCTATAAGTTTTAACCGCCAATTCACCTCCTCTTCCTTCAGAATATTCCTCAGATGAGTAGCGGCTATCTTCTGAATCACTAACAAAACGACTTAACTCTCTTACAGCTCTCCTGAGCATTCTATAGCTTAACCTAATTACATCAGCTCTTCTCTAGAACCATCGCTTGCAGGCATTTCTTCTATCATCGCAGAACTCTCGTCTCTTGCAGGTAAAGAGGCCTTATTGACTACAAAGACATCTCCTATGGCTTTAACGAACTGATGAGGTATCACAACCCCTCTGGCCCCGCCCAATGAACTTACAAAACCGCTTCCTACTCTTATTCTCCATCCTTCTATCTTATTGTCTACCAGATTGACTTCTTCTACTTGTCCAAAGAAATCACCTTCCGAAGTATAAGCTTTCTTCCCAATAACTTCACTCACTCTTTTTACTCTCAACATTACAAGATTTATGCGTATGAGTATTTATACTTTATGCTTGCACACTACTCGCATAATGTTTATATAAAACATTCTCTAGAGAGATGCATGGAAACTGAGGAAATTAAAAATCTTTTGGGAGCGGGGATTATCCTGTCTGTCGTAATAGCCATGCCTTCGATACTAAACCAGAGCTGGACATCTATATCTCAGGCAGCATATTACGCTCTGATTATTTTGGTTGTTTCAGTAGGCGCAAAAAAACTTGTCGCTGCTTCTCTTGACATAAGGGCAGAGCACCGCATCTGGCATATGGAGCGTTTCGGATTCCGTCCTACTGCTTATTTTAAAAATGAAGTTCCTACAGGAATCATCCTTCCTCTTGTGACCTCATTAATTACTGCAGGCAAACTATTCCTTATGACCATATTGACTTTTGAGGCGAGAGCATTAAGACACCGCGCCGCAAAAAGGCATGGATTTTATAGTTTCTCTGAAGTCACAGATTGGCACAATGGCCTCATTGGTACATCGGGAGTTATCGCGTCACTTTTTTTGGCAGTGGCAAGTTACTTCTTTAACGAGGAACCTCTCGCAAAATTCGCGACATTTTACGCTATCACTAGCCTGATTCCATTCTCTAATCTTGACGGCACCCAGATTTTGTTCGGGTCAAAAACAATCTGGACAGTTCTTGTGGCCATCACAGTCATCTTCTTCCTCTACACCCTTCTTCTAGTATAAATCTCAAAAAAACGACGCGCCGCCTCAGACTGAACCACAAGAATGTAAATCCTTGACATAATTATATAAAGAAGAACGTGATTTCTAAATGACTTGAAAGACAGGCGATTTACATGACAATATTAAACCTTGTTCCCAGAGAATACCAACAAAGAATATTTGAAACAGCAAAATCAAAAAACACTCTTGTTGTCCTCCCAACGGGTTTAGGCAAGACCCTCATAGCTCTATTGCTTGCAGTAGAGCGCCTAAAATCATTTCCCGCCAAGAAAATTCTTTTCCTTGCACCGACAAAACCCTTGGCTGAGCAACATTATCAGTATTTTCAAAAGAATCTTCCTGAACTTTTTGCAGACCTTCAACTCTTCACGGGCTCAGTTCCAGCAGAAAAGAGAAAAAAAATTTACCAGACAGCCGAAGTCATTTTTTCAACACCTCAATGCATAGCTAACGATCTACATCAGGAGCTCTACACTTCTCAGGATGTTGCTCTGCTCGTTATCGACGAAGCACATAGATGCCTGAAGAACTACGATTACACTAAAGTGGTTGCTAAATACAAGCAACAAGCACCAATAGAGCAACAAAGGATATTGGGACTTACAGCTTCTCCAGGCACGTCATCAGAGATTATAAAGCAGATTTGTGAACATCTTTCTATTCAAGAGATAGAATTAAGGCAAAGATCATCAGAAGATGTCAGGCAATACCTTCATGAGTTAGATTTCCAGAAGATAGAGGTGCCTTTCCCAAAAGAGTTTATTGAGTTGCGAGTGTTACTCAAAAGAATCTTTGACTCTTGTGTAGACAAACTGAGAAAGAGTCGTTTTCTTCATGAGCCTGCAAATAAGATTACTCTTCTCAAGCTTCAGAACAGGCTTGCGATGCAGGTACAATGCAGGAACTTTGCTGCAATGCACGGAATGTCTCTCACCGCTCAAGCAATCAAAATATCTCACGCGCTTGAACTTCTAGAGACTCAAACTCTTTCAGGCTTACATACTTATCTCAGGGGATTGCAACAACAGGCAATTGATAAGAAGAGCAAGGCAGTGCAATCTTTGGTAAAGTCATCAGAATTCAATGCCTGTTTTATCTCATTGGAACATCTTCTGACAAATAAGATGGAACATCCAAAAGTAGAAGAGTTGTCTTCACTCATAGAAAAAGAGCTCCAAGATAATCCAAAAGCCAAGACCATTATATTTACTCAATTTAGGGACACTGCATCTCTTATTTGCCATAGGCTTTCTATTATAAATAACGCGAGACCGGTGATTTTTGTCGGTCAGGCAAAAAAGACCACAAAACACGGAGGAGTTACGGGCTTATCTCAGAAAGATCAGAAAAGAATTATAGAGCAATTTAAAGTTGGAGAAGTAAATATTTTGATAGCTACTTCGATAGGCGAAGAAGGTCTTGACATTCCAGAAGTGAATGCGGTATTTTTCTATGAGCCAGTCCCAAGTGCAATAAGAAAGATCCAGCGCGCAGGTAGAACAGCAAGACTTGCTCCTGGTAAGCTCTTCATCCTCATCACCAAAGACACCAAAGATGAAATTAATCACTATGCATCATCCGCAAGAGAAAGAAAGATGTATAAAACTATTCAGTCCGTAAAAGAAGAAATGAAAGACCAAAAGAAAAACCCCACATTGAATGAATTTGCATGAAGCATATTCCAAGATACTTAGAAGAGAGAGGATGCCTCTGAAGAACTCTTTATTCTATCTATCTTCTCTCTTGTAATTACCATCTTGCATTCCACAAGCATTATATTATTGACAATGTATAATAAGAAATGAAATTTTATGACATTTTCTCTAAAAAAGGAACTTATGTGGATGAAAAACCATTGATTCGCATAGACCATCGTGAAAAGTCCTCATCAGTAATTGCAGAATTGCTTTTAAAGCCTGTGAAATTACATTTTGAACAGCTACCCATAGCAGATTATATTATAAGAGATATTGCGATAGAAAGAAAGACCGTCTCAGACCTCAAATCCTCTATAATAAACAGGAGAATTTTTGATCAGATTAATAATTTGAAGCAATATGAGAAGCATCTTCTTATCTTGGAAGGCATCATCGAAGAAGATGTGTATTCGAGAGGGCTCCATGAGAACGCATTCCGCGGTTTCCTCCTCTCTCTTGCACTGGAACATGGAGTTCACATAATCTTCACTCATGATTATAAAGACACTGCAAAATATCTATGCATCCTTGCTCTAAAAAAAGATAAATCCTCTCCTGCGCCTCTACGCCCAAAGCCCCTTTTAATCTCAAAACATCAGCAAATGCAATTTATTCTCGAAGGATTTCCAGGCATTGGTCCAGCAACAGCACATAAATTGCTCTCTCGTTTCAAGTCTCTAAAAGAGATTTTTCTGGCTTCAGAAGAAGATTTAAGATCAGTCATCGGAAAAAAGACAGATGCCTTTGTCCGCATTTTGAATTCATGACTGCAATGTCAACATCTGCGAAAAATGATCTCGAGGGGTCTCAGGCATATAGAGGCAAGATTTTTTCCAATTCCTCCTCTAGCAGGAAGTATATAAGAATCGACAGAAATGAAGTATGAATCATCTCCATTTTTTCCAAAGGTCGCTTCTTCAGATGATTCTGCCACATTTACTCTAGCATTCTTCACTCCCGAAAAATGTAATGCTGCAGAGGTATAGCGGGCAAGTGTCTTCAACTTATTTTTGTCACTTCCAATTAGCACCCAATGAGTTGCATTCTCCAATTGCTGGGGAAATTCTTTGTAGTCGTGTAGAAAATCATATGTAATCTGTTTGGCCAGATCGCGGTACTGCCAAGGCCAGGACAAGTCTCCAAATCTTTTTTGATAAGCTTGGAGTATAGAGTATTCGTTGCGCTTCATGAGAGAAAAAATCGGCGCCCTATTAAAAATATCATGTTTATGGGATATATCTTTTGCACAACAACAGAATTATAAATACGCTATAACCTTTTTAGGTATGTTTCTAATTATAGACTCACCTTGTACATCTCAGTATATCTGGGCCCGGTCCTTCCAAGCTCAGACTTCATAAATACAAGGCTACTGACATTGAATCTTACTTCTCTCAGAGCCATATTTTTAATATAATTTTTAAAGTTCCTGCTATCTGAGACATGCTTGACTCTGGCGATAGTCATATGGGACATGAATCTCTCTTCCTTCTTGAAAAGATCACCCAATATATCATCAACTTGCTTCTGAAGTTCAAATATGCCTGCTCCACCTATTTTAACCCAGACTATCCTGGGCATGCTTCTATTGCAAAAAGTGCCCATATTTAGGAGTTTTGCTTCAAAAGCATCAAATTTTAATTTCGAAAGTCTATTTTTTATCTCTTCAATTTTTCCATCTTCAATCTCTCCAAGAAACTTCAAGGTAAGATGAAGGTTTTCCAATTCAGTAAGCTTACCTGTAAACTTTATGTCTGACAAAATCTCCTGGATTCTGGCTATCTCTTTAATCACTTCATCAGGAAAAGTTATACATAAAAATGCTCTAGTCAGATTTTTTGTAATTTTTTTAACCATTAAAGGAAAATATTCATCTTTTATTATTAAATTTTTTGTTTTTCCCTTATCGTAGAAAAAAACAATAAGGAGATTTTTCACAGAAAATTTTTCAAGAAATTTTGGTAAAGTTTTAAATATAAGCTCGTCTTACTAATCTGAACCAAAAAGAGGAGGATTAAAAAGTGCCAAAGAAGAAAGCTTCAAAGAAAAAGAAGAGAAGATAAGATTTTTTCTCTCTGAGAAAGCTCTTGTTTTCTTATTTTTGAAAATTTATTTGACAAGAGCTTGTATATTTAACTGATGTCACCAAAGAAAACCCATTTTAGATATCTGCCTTTCTTAAATTTGATAAGTGAAAGATAATGTTTCTTAATCACAAAAACGATGCGCCACCTCGGCTTAAAAGCCGAGGTTTGTTGCAGGCGCTCGTTTTTGGAGATGCTCGGGAACCACCACACCTTGAAAGGTGTGGTTTTCATCGGTTCCCGACATAAGGAAGGTTGACCCACAAGGCCTCAAGAATCTGCTGATTCTTGACGGTCATCAGGGATTATGAATCCCTGAGAGAACCTTGGTTCTCTTCAGAAGGAAGGTGTTGAGAGGGAACCTTGGTTCTCTTCAGAAGGAAGGTGTTGAGAGGGAACCTTGGTTCTCTTCAGAAGGAAGGTGTTGAGAGGGAACCTTGGTTCTCTTCAGGAAGGTTATTAAATTCACAGGAGTTAGTAAGAACCTTGGTTCTTACTTGGGCACTATCGCTGCTGTAGAATACTTCAAGACCATCTCTTTTGCAAGTCTCTTTACATCTCCAAGCCTGACAGCTTGAACAAACTTCTGTCTTTCATAATAATTCTCTGCCTTAGATGCTAGCTCATAAAAAAGAAGTTCTTGCATTACTCTCAAACTCTCCTCTCGTGAGATCTGCTGCAGCCCTATAAGCCTCTCTTTGGCTTCTTGCAAATCTTTCTCAGTCATTGATGAGACTTCTCTGAATCCTTCAATAATCAATTTTTTGACTTCTGGCACAGCTTTTTTTGTTGTGCCGGCATATATGGTATAGTAAGAATAGCTTCTCTCAGAGTTGAGAGAACTATTTACACTATAAGCCAATCCTTTCTCTTCTCTTATCTTTAGAAAGAGTTTTGAAGACATTCCATTAGCAAGATAGGCATCTAATATTTCTAGAGATACATAGTCCTTAGAGTTCATCAATGGGGCATGTACTCCAAATATTAGGTGTGCTTGGTCGATTCCTTCTCGAGATTCTACACTTTCAGAATTTCTTATCTTAATGGGTAAAATGCTCTCTCTCTTTCCTCTTCTAATAAATTTCTGTTCCAACCACAAGCAGAGCTTATCCATGTCAAATTTCCCCACTAAGGACACGATATAGTTCTCAGGCGAATAATTCTTTTTGAAATACTTTAAGACAAAATCTCTTTTCAGAGCAGATACTGTTTTAGCATTGCCTATTATTCCGGTGCCGAATGGTTTCTCAAACATGTTTTCGACTATCTTATCATGCACGTTTCTGCCAGGATCGTCATGATACATCTTTATCTCTTCAAGTATGACTTTCTTCTCTTTCTCAAATTTTTTTTTCTCAAATGTGGGATGAGTAAGTATATCGTGCGATATTTCCATGCCTCGATAGAGATGCTCACTTGGCAATTTGAACCAGAAGCAAGTGACTTCATTGGCAGTAAATGCATTTACCACTCCTCCTCTTTTTTCTATCTCTCTGCTTATGTCTTCATGGCTTCTGGTCTTGGTCCCTGTAAAAACTAGATGCTCTATAAAGTGAGCGATCCCTTTTATCTGATCTTTTTCATATCCTGCTCCAAATTTGTTGGCTATACTAAATGATACGACTGGCAAGTCTCTATGTTCCGCAACCACAGTCATCCCATTTTTAAGCTCTCTTCTCACGAACCTCATTTCCGGATATAATGAAAATACTTAATAAACCCTCTGATTAAGTAGATTCATGCCAGTTAACCCAGGACCAGAGTATGTTCAAGCCGAGAAAAGATATCTGCAAGCGCAAACTCTAGAAGAACGTATAATCGCTACTGAAGATATGATCAGGGCCGCGCCTAAACATAAGTCCTCTGAGAATCTCCTTGCACTCCTCAGGACAAGGTTAAAAAAATTTCTTGAGAAGAAAGAAAAGAACAAGAAAGTAGGCAAGACAACGCAGAAAACTGTAAGGAAAGAAGGTTATCAGATAGTCTTGTTAGGTTTTCCAAACGTGGGTAAATCTTCCCTTCTGTCTGTTTTGACCAATGCAAGACCGAGTATAAGTCCTGTCCCTTTCACCACTAATCAACCAGAGCTAGGCACTTTCTATTATCAAGGTGTAAAGGCGCAAGTTGTAGATCTGCCCGCGATAGGAGCAGAGACCTTTGACATTGGAATTGTGAATACTGCAGATTGCATACTGATTGTCATAAATAATCTCGAAGAGATAGATAAGATTTCTCCGATTCTAGCGAGGTCATATGGAAGACGGTTATACGCCTACACTAAATCTGACCTGTTGTCTCAGGATGAGTTCAGAAGGCTTCAGGAGAAGATAAGGAGCAAGAAGATCCCTGCAGTTTTGGTTTCTAACATTACAAATCATGGTCTTGACGAACTTAGGCATAAAATATTAGAAGGGATGAATATGATGAGAATATATACTAAAGAACCAGGCAAATTGCCATCACAGATTCCTCTTGTCATAGCTAATGGTCTGACTGTAAAGGATGCCGCAGAAAAGATAGCAAAAGGATTCTCTTTGAAGATCAAAGAGACCAGAATAACTGGTCCTAGTAGCAAGTTTCCAAATCAGAGAGTTGGTCTTTCTCACATCCTGAAAGACAAAGACATAGTAGAATTCCATACTGTATAAACCATAGTTGCTTTGCATCACCCCAAAGTTTTTATAACCCTTACCAGTTCCAAAAAGATGACAAGAACAATAGAAAAAACTTTTAAGTTTCTAAATATAAGAGATTCTTGCTTGACTATTGAGATCTCGGATGAGCTTTTCATGCCAAATCAAACGACTGCCGCAGTGGCCGAGTCTGTCAGAGTCAGCTCTGGAGATATAGGAATTGAACTTGGCGCAGGAATAGGGCCCATCTCAATAATTCTCGCCTCAAATCCATTGCTCACGCATCTATATACTACCGAGATAGTAGAAGACCAATGGTCGTTAGCGAAGAAAAATCTCGCAAAATACCGCTTAGAGAATAAAGTGACTCCTTACAATGGAGACCTATTTGAACCAATAAGACAAAATCATCCTGGACTTGAAGTAGACTTCATTGTTTCTGATATCTCAGGCATGGCAGAAGAGCCTGCAAGAAAACTAGGATGGTACCCTACTCATATACCTTCTGGAGGCACCGATGGTACGGATAAGATTGTTCCCCTGATAGTTCAGTCAGGAGAATTTCTAAAAACTTCAGGCAGATTATATTTTCCTATAGTTGTGAATTTTTCAGATGGTGATAAGATTTTGGCTGCAGCTCACAAATATTTTGATAGAATAGAGAGGGTAAAAAGGACCTCTCTGCCATTATCAAAGGAGCTATGCGCCGTTGTTTTGTCCCTTTCTTCAGGCCTATATGAAAATCTAGAGCCGAGAGGTAGCAGAGGCCTATGGCACTTGGACACTTATGTTGCAGAAGAGCCAAAACAAAATTAAAAACATACTATTTTAAAGTAAAAAAGACTAGCATAAAAGATGTTGCTGGAAATAGAAGGTCTTTATAAAAAATATGGGTCAAAAGAAGTAATAAAAAATCTAAATTTTATAATAAATTCTCCAGGCATCATAGGGATAGTTGGCGAAAGCGGTTGTGGAAAATCTATATTAATAAAGATCATTATTGGATCCCTGCTACCCACTAGTGGAAAAATTAATATTTACTCCAAGCTAGGATTTTCAATGCAGAATAATGCCATATATCAATCCCTGACAGTAAGGGAGAATCTGGATTATTTCGCCACAATTTATGAAGTAAGAAATAAAGGGGCAGTAATTGATAATATCTTGCAAGAACTTTCTCTCAAGCAGTATGAAAATATAACAATTAACAACCTCTCTGGGGGGACTCAAAAAAGAGTGGATATTGCTTGTGCTCTTATAAACGACCCAGAAACAATAGTATTAGACGAACCATTCACTGGATTAGACAGCAAACTAACAAAAGAACTAACATCTCTCCTTATAAATTTGCATAATAAAGGAAAAACAATCATTATCACTTCCCATATTCTAGAGACAATAGATGGGCTCTGTACAAAATTTTTCCTTATGGAAAATGGAGCCTTGCTAGAAATTAAGAAAGGAGATCTAAGAAATAAAGTGATATAATATGTTTAAAAAGACAAATGCGATTATTAAAAAGAACTTATTCGTTCTCCTCCACTCAAGGTTCTCAGCCCTAACATTAATTATAGGTCCTCTTGCACTAATTCTACTCTTAAACTTTGGGCTCGGCGGGGCAGAATTAAAGAATGTCGGAGTTGCGCTATACATTCAAGCAGACGAAGAATCGGGTGTGAAACTGATAGAAATGCTTAAAGCAAGATCATATAATGTTATAAAAATAGATACTATGGAGGAATGTAGAAATAGTGTACTTTCATCTAGTAGCGAAGTATGTCTAGCTTTAATAAAAAGAAGTGTACCTTCTTCAGATAAAAATAAAATAAATGAGAATACCTATGATCTAGAAACTTACCTAGATTATTCAAAACAGAACGTTGTATGGAGAATTGCAGATTCGATAGAGCGCATGGGAGAAGAATTATCGAAAGAAATGCGAGAAAGAAAAATTAATTTTTTAAAAAACAATCTAGAAATTTATCAAATAAAGGTAAAGGAAATTATCGGAAGGACAGATATTATTCTACAGAATATCCAGAGAGTAAATGAAAACCTGCCTATAATTGAACAAGAAATTCAAAAAAGAGAATTACAAATAAAAAACATTGAAGAAGACCTAGACGAAGCAATACGATTAAGTAATGAAATGGAAAATAAAATTATTTCTTCAAACCAAAGTGAACCCCTAAAAATTGCCGTATCTAAAATCTCTGAAACTACAAAGAAGGCTAAATATAGCTTAGGTTTAATAAAAATTACAAAAAGTGAAAATAAAACAGACCAAATTTACACTAGTTTAAATGAAATAAGAAAAAACCTTGAAAGGGCAGAAAATGAAGTTTCTGTCTTCAGAGCAGAACTCGAAAAGATAGATAAAGGATTGGAACAAATAAGGAATGCAAATGTAGAAGAAGCCCTTAATCCAGTAAAAATCAGCCACTATCCAGTTTCAGAAGAAAGTATTGGAAAAGGAAAGGAAAGATTTGAATTTATAGACTATCTCTTTCCAAGCTTTATTGTGATATTTATTATGTTTACATCTCTAATATTTTCAACACTTCTTGTTGTACGAGAAAGAAATTCAAACGCTTACTTGCGCAATATTGCAAGTAAGACAAACGGCTTGATATTTGTGGGGGGAATTTTCTTAACAATTTTTATACTTGTTATCGTACAGACCATATTTATTATTTTTCTAGGGCAGTATTTTCTTAATTTGAATATCCTTCCAGAATTAGGGAAGAGCATAACCATCATTATTCTAACGGCTACTTGTTTTATCATTCTAGGTATGTCTATTGGATACCTCTTCAAGTCTCAAGAGACCTCTCTTGCTACTTCTCTTTTCATTGCAATAGCGCTACTTGTATTTTCATCAATAATAAGTCCTTTGGAGTCTCTACCTCCTCTTGCTAAAAAAATAGCCTCTTATTCTCCTCTAGTTGTAAGCGAGGGAGCAATGAACAAAATTCTCATCTTTAATTCAGAAACTAAAAATATAATTCCTCAAATATGGCTTCTTATAATATTATCATGTATAGCGAGCACAATCATGTTTATTGCATATAAAATTAAAAAGTACACTGAAACTACAAAATAAACAAAAAACAGGTTTAATATTCTTCAGATTTCAATCCAGGTCTATCAAGCCTGAAATAACTCATTACTATCAACAAGACACTTACCACAAAATAGAGCAACGTCCTCATCAACTGGAACGTTTGAGGAGAGATTCCCTCGCTCCCTCCAATAAGGCCTCTAAACAATGTACTATACGAGGTTATCGCTGAGAACAATGAGATATATCCTGAGAATAATATTACAAAAACTCCAGAAAGTAGAAGTCCAGAACCTATGCTCCTATACCCTAGGAATATAAATCCTCCAACTATAAACAATATTCCTACCAATCCATAAAGAAGGAAAGATATCAATTGATAATTCTGATATTGTACTGCAAGGTTCTTTTGACAAGTCTCTCCCGCCTTCACAGCTTCAAGGTTGCACCGCTTGTAATCTTCAGAAGAATAGACCTCAGACTGGCAAGAATAATATTCACCATTACCGAAATCCAATGGCGCCTTCCCGCATTTCTTTTCTATTAATGAGCTACATTGAGATGAAGAAGTACACGAGAGACCTGACGCTTCCGGCGCCTGATATGCAAGAGACAACAACTCAACTGCAAAGAAAGATACGAATAGCGCTATGCTGAAAGCAGCAATGAACTTTGCCAACTCCATGTCTTAATCAAGTTAGCCTAGCTTTTAAATCTTGGCAAATGAATAAATAATCTAGGCACATAAGACTTGGATGATTAGGTTATCTATCATTCTTGCTATTTTTTGTATAGCTCTACTTTTCTTCCTCCTATTTTGGATGCCTTACAAGCCCATAAGTTCAGATAAAGAGCTGAGACAGTCTGTAGATAACGAAAAATTAACCGTTTCAGGTAAGATAATATCTATGTCCATAAAGGATAAAAAAATCTTGTTGAAGTTGGACAATAATATTACTGCGATTTATAAAAAGACATCTCCTTATCTTAAAGACGAAGATGTTAGGTTATATGGGCATAAGGAATCTTATTTTGGAGATTCAATTATTGTGCACCGAGTTGTTTTCAATCACAAGCGTTAAATACCAAATATTCTTAAGAAAACCATGAATATTCTTAAGGTAGGAAGTGTCTTATCGGTAATTTTCGCAATTGTTTTTTTCCTGCATACTATTCTCAACTTAATTGGTTTTGCTGTGACAAATCAAGCCATAACTCTCGAGTCTATTCCTGAAAGCTTAAAGTCTTCAATGACTTTTATATTGCAAAACTTCACATCTGTAACTAGGATACTGATTGTTCTGGAAGCCATCCTGATGGCATTTGTATTATTTGCTTTTGAAAGGATTGCTAAGGTTAAGAGATTGACTTTTCTAAGGGTCTCGGCATCTATTTTCGCAATTGCTGTTTTATTGCCCGCACTTAATATCTTACTCCCCCTCCTCTCTCTCCATATTGCACTAAATGATAAATGGATATTTTTAGCGACAGGTATCATTGGAATAATTTTCGGGATATCTCTTTCAAAAATTAAATCTTCTTGGGACATGATGTCAAGATCATTAGGCATTCTTTACATACTTCAGAGCATTGTGATATTTTCCACCTTCTGGATTCCAATTAGATTATTAGAATTCTCTATAGCTATTGCGATTGTACAAGCAGTCCTATTCTGGAGAATCCAAAAGATATAGAGAAAAGACTTATCTAATCCTCTACGTTATCTTTTCCATGCTCCTAGAGTTGTCTATAGCGTTTGTTTTGGGGATATTGGCAGGAGTTTTCACAGGCCTCGCCCCGGGAATCCACATTAATCTTGTAGCTTCATTCCTTCTTTTCCTCTCTCCTCCAGAGTCTCTACTGCTCCCCGCTTCCATCTTTATTATAGCCATGTCTATTTCCCATTCCTGCATTGATTTCATACCCTCAATCTTCCTTGGAGCGCCAGAAGAGGACACATTTTTATCCATTCTTCCAGGCCACGAGATGCTTAAGGAAGGCAGAGGTCAAGAAGCTGTAGCCATGACCTCATTTGGTGCTCTAGCTTCGATCCCCATTATCCTATTTATCTCTCCAGTATATCTCTATTTCTTGCCTTCACTTTACAATTCTCTAAGATTTTTCATCCCATTCGTTCTTGTCTTTCTATCTCTCTATCTTATCTTTAGGGAGAAAGATTTTCTAAAATCGGGGTTCGTATTTATTTTAGCAGGGGTTTTAGGCCATGTTTCTTTCAGCTTGCCTAGCCTTGATCCTTTATTCCCTCTCCTTACTGGCCTTTTTGGCCTTTCATCTCTAGCTCTGTCCATAAAAAGCAGCGACAAGATTGCAAAACAAAGATTTATTCCTCTTGCAAAGCTAAGACTTTCTAGGAAAGAGACTATGAAAGGTTTCGCAGCGGGATTTTTTTCCATACCTTTATTCTCTTTCCTTCCAGGCATAGGGTCTAGTCATGCCTCAACATTCGGCTCAGAACTTTTCTCTCAGTCAAGAAAGGGATTTCTTTTTCTTACAGGAATGACAAGTGTGTCAGTCATGGCTCTTTCATACATCACCGTGATTGCAATACATAAGTCCCGATCGGGAACCGCTCTCGCAGTAGACTCTCTTCTTTCAAAGCCTTCAGATTTCACATTTACAATTTTGTCAGCTATATTCCTATCGATAATATTTTCCGCATCTATTTCCTTGTTTCTATCAAGAAGATTCTGTTTATTGATGAACAAGATAGATTATCGGTCTCTTTCCATCTTAATATTTTATTTACTGTTTGCTATAAATCTTAATTTTGCTTTCTTGGCATATTCAGATATCTTAATCTCTATCATCCATCTAGTAATACTCTTGGCCGCTACTTCTCTAGGAATTTTCTGCATCCTTTCAGGTACAAGAAGAATACAACTCATGGGTGCATTGATTATTCCCACTATAATTTATTATCTTTTCTAGGTTAGAACCATTTAGCAATGCTCTCTTGTTTTTCTTTGTCCTTCCCAAATATGCTCTGTATGTACATTTCGTTAAGCTCTAATGACTCTAACAAGTAAGTACTTACCTCATATTCTCTCGCTATGTCCAGTGCAGGTTGCATATACTTCAAAATACTTCCTTCAGATATGGTGAATATTAACCTTCCTCCGCATTCCAGACATTTGCCTGCAAGAGGAGGTCTCCTGTATATTTCATTGCACCCGACGCATCTGAAAGCCTGCATTGAGAATTTTCTCAAGTTACCTCTTGTGTCTCTTATAAAGTGCCTTTCTATTATTAGACGTGCTACATCTTTCACATCAACGGCCCTTATTTTAGAGCATAAATTCATCATTGCTTCTACTTTCTCCTGCATTGTTGGAAGTCTCTTATAAGAAGAATTCAAAACTCCTCCATTAAAATCTTCTACATCGTGAGTGAAATCTACATTTGAGAAGGGATCTTTACCATTCTTGAGCCTTCCTCTTACGGTATCTACTATCATCCTCATTTCAGAAGAATGTTTCCCTTGTTCAGCATATTGATAGAGTTCTAAAGGATACTTTCCAAGCTCAAAGTCTAATATCTGATCATCCACATCCCCTGCCCTTATCCTAACATTTAAAACCAATGGGGCATCTTGTGTTCCCCCTCTGTGCGCAGGCAAGAATTTTCTTGAAAAATTTAGGAGTAAATCCATCAAGAGCATTGATGCGGCTTCATCTCCATCGCAATCTCTTCTCATTGCAGCATGCATGAAAGGACTCGCCAATTGAGTCTGGGTTTTTGAGAATCCTATAAGTCTTCCAACAGTGGCAGTACATATATGTGGAGCGATGTTTACAAGCAATGCGCCGACAAGATCGTTCTTAGTCGATGCATTGAAAAACCTTGGCAACCCATATAGTTTTTCAAGCTCGTCATCTACAAAACTCGCTATCCTAAAAAACACTTCATTTGCAGGTTCATCATCAGATGCAGGACATGCGGGAAGTATCACATCATGTGGGAACAATGTCAATACTTGATCATCACTCTCTAGCTTTTTCCCATACACATCTTCTTCATAGCCTAGCTCTCTCAGTTTTTCAACATTAGTCCCAATCTCCTTTGGCCTAAAATGCGTAATTGCCATCTCAGTCATATCATATCTTATTGTACCATCTTTGTTAACGTTTAGTCTATGTTTTGCCCTCAGAAGCCCTTTTGGAAGATACTCGCAACTATGGTCTTTGCTCGAAGTCCCTCTTATTCCCTTTACCATCGGCACATCCTCATTCCTTAATTGGAGTAATTTCCTTGCCTGATCAAACAATGTTTTTACATCTACATTCTGTTCTTTGAATTCTAACGTCCTGCCTTCCACCTCGTTTGTTTCAAATAATACCTTGTCTTGGCTTGGGGAATATCTAAGTTTAAGACACAATTCCTTGCATTTATCGCATTTCGGATATATTTTCTGTTCGGTACATTTGCTACAGTAATAAATAGGAAATTCAGCAGTCACATTTCCAACTTCCACTGCTGCTTGCAGGCTCCTTAGTCTCCCGCCTTCTTCTCCCACTGGGAATATAACATGTGGGCTGCCTGTAAGTTCTCTCAATTTAGCCTTCTCAGGTCTGCCCATTCTTGCCCCAATATATGTCCCAGACTTATCTTTTATAATAAATGAAGACACTTTCTGCACTTGCTCAAGCACTTCCCCTTCCATTATTTTTGCCAGAATATTGTCTGCCCCAAATTTCTCTGCGTCAAGATTCAAGCCCAAATTTAATGCAAGGGCTTTGCTGCTCTCTCTAGATATTACTACATGTTCTATTAACACCTCATGCTCACATCCAATGAGTTCAAGAGCCCTCTTGCTTTCCTTGAATCTTGTTTCCCTTAACATCTGATTATATGGAAGCACTATTTTTCCATCTTCATTCTTTCCTTCCCCTATCCATTGTAACAATGAGAAAAACTGCTGGAATTCAAGCTCTTTCCAGAAATAGATATACTTTGGATGCAAAGGTACCCCTAATTTCAAGGAGTACTCTTCAGCCTCTTCAATTGTTACTTTCCACGTATCTTCTGCAGCCTTCAATATAGGGTTTTCCTCAATTTTTTTTCTAACCTCCAAATCCCACCACTCTTCTACATATCCTGGCTTAAGAAGTTCATAGTTTCTATTCATCACATCACCCAAAGACACAAGCAGATCTCCGAAATGTAATATCTCCTCTGTCTCTACATACAATTTCTTTGCTTCTTCAAAATCTTCTGCCTTTCTTACACTACCATTCTTCAACTTTACTATTGGCCCATCCATCTTGTTACATATCGATATTGCGCATCCTTTAGTGGGCTTCTCTATTTTTAGTTGCGTACCTACAGACAGAAAACAATCTGACAATGCCATTGTTGCTGGATGAATAGATGTTGCAGAGAATCCTCCGACTCTGCTCCGGCCATATCTGAATCTAAAACCTCCTCTCTTGGATGGATGGCCGAAAACCGGCCTTCCAGCTACAAGATCCTTAATATAAGTTGCAGTAGCCTCACTACTTCCTTTCTCCCTCTTCTTATGCAGAGTTATATAATCTGCCAAAAAATTCCATCCTGTAGCTTTGAATCCTTTTCCTTGTAATCCTTTTAACAATCCAAATCCCTTCTGTGCTTTTTGTGCAAGGCCTTCAGAAAAAATAAGGCACATTCCTCCCCTTATGAAATTGGTCTCAACTCTCTGGAGGTCTTTATAGTTTGATACTTCTCTATCTTCGCTTGGCTCTCCATGTATTTGTATAGGTATTCTTGCAGCGAGAAAGGCAATCTCTTCCTCTGTAGGAAGGTATTGCAGGTTGTTTACTCTCTCATGATAATCATAGTTCTCAGTCACATATCTCTTAACTTCTTGTTCATCTGGATCAAATGTTGCAAAACCAAATGTCTCCCTCATGTAATCTATCAGCATTAACACTACACAAGAAGCGGTTGTTCCCGCACTCCTTATCGGTCCTGAAAAATAAGCTTGTAGATACTCTTCCCCTTTTCTTGTCTTCCCGACTTTCAATTCGGTAAATCCCTCTATGGGGGAGGAGACAACTCCCAATGTTATATATGAAAAACCGACTCTTATCCCTGCATCCATTGCTTGAAGAAGGCTTTCAAACTTACAGAATTTCTCTCTTGCTATTTCCTCCGCAATCTCAAAAGCCACTGCAATATCTAACTGCCCATATTGCTTCTCTAATTCAATTATTCTGTCGATTATTCTTTTATCTTGCAACTGAGGATATATTGTGGATATTAGACCTATGGATTTCTCAGCAAGAGACATAGCGATAGGTATCTCTACATCGCTCACAGGATCTATCCCAACTTTTCTCGCCTGTCTTGCGACAGCAAAATATCTCTGAACTTCTGTCTCGATATGATTGAAGTATTCCTCAGTTTTCACGCTGCACCTCGCTAACATCTCCAAAATCCAATACTCTTAGTTCTCTTGTTTTAAGGTTTAGCACAGGCACCTTGGCAGGATCAGGTATATTCCCGACTTTTTCTTCAAAGGGAGTTTGTGCCTGCCAGCAACTTCCAGTTACTATAAGCACCCCATTATAATTTTCTATATCCAGTCTATGAACCTCTCCTGTGCAGAGGACGTCGGGAACTTCCGTTATAACAAGAGGATCTTTTTCTGGGGAAGGAATATATACCACAGAAGAATGTGTTGGGGCAAGATGTCTCCTTTTCAGCATGTGCCTTACTGCTTTGGCTGGCGTCTTGTGTGCCTTCATGAGTCTAAGCTCTTGTATCTCGCTTATGAATGTATGTATGCTGGCCCCGTGATACATAAGAACCTTAAACTCTTTTTCTGCTTCTAATAACTTGATTAATGTAGGATTTGTTACAAGTACCAGATTCTCAATTTCATACAGTTCTGGAGCATAATGTTTTGCTATGATTGGTTGAGGCTCTGCGACTCTCACTGCATCGTGCTGTCCAGGACACATGAACATTGTTATCCTTTTAGGTATCTGCCTCAAATACGAAGCCAACAACGCGTATTGCTCTTTCATGCTTTTGAGTTTAAGAACACTTTCTTGCCCAGGAAATATTCCCACACCGTCCACATTGTCTCCCACGAAAAAAATGTACTGAACTTTTGCCGCAAGCGGATCATCGCTCTGTATCCAGTCTAAGAAATTCTGTAAGCTTTTTCCAAGATGTCTATCACTTCCACAGTGTAAATCAGAAAGAAAGGCAATGCACATATCTTCTTCAAATTTAATCTTCTCATGGATGAATGCATCAGGGAAATAGACCTCTTGTGCAAATATCAGATCTCTGTTTCCAGATCCCTTTATCGCTATTACGTCATCTAACTGTATCTCTCCTGCAATAGTCGCCAACTCTTCTTTGTCTGCTCTTACTAATGCTTGTATCTCTCCAGTCAAGTCTTCTATCAAAAGAACAATATTCTTGTTTTTTGTAATTCTCTTTTCTCTCACCATTCCTATTACACTGACTTGCTGCCTATTGCTAGATATTTTGCCTATTGACATCAAGTTAGTCAGGTCAGGCCTCTGCATCAATATCCTCTGCATCTGGCTGTATCTCGCCCTGAGGTTTCCTACAAAATCTGACACGGCTAGTTTCTTATCAGTTTTCGTGTCTGCAGTAAATATCTGATACTTATTCGCTTTAAGATTTGAGGAATATGGGACGACTACTTGTTCTTTTCTTATTTCGAGGTGTACTCCGAGATTTACAAATGTATGTTCAACCATAGCCTTATCTTTTCCAGGAAGTTTTGAGACTACTTGTTGGATATAAGAGGAGTTGTTGTGTAATAGAGATCGAGTTATCATTTTTTGCCCAGAATATCTCTCAATCCCTTCCAAAAAATCTTTTGCTGCCTGCAAGTTATCAAAACTATTGAGTAATTCAAATATTTCTCTCTCTAACAATAAGCCTTTTTCTCTTATAAGATGGAGCAATTCTTCATGCATGTCTTATAGATACAAAGACTTCTGAAGTATCTCCTCCGCTTTATCTTGAATTGGTCCAGGCAGCATAAGTTTTATTTCTCGTGTCCTTCCCTGCCTGCCTTTGCTTATGACTCTTGTGTTTATTAAGCCAAGCATATCGAACTCAGCAAGAATATCAGACACTCTCCTCTGCGTAAGGACCTCATTTCTGGTCTTTTGGCACAGATCCTGATAAGTGTTGTATACATCTCCTGTAAATATCTCCTCAATCTTATTTTTATGCAGTGAGAGTGCCGCAGCCAAAACTAATTGAAACTGCTTGGGAACTTTCTCCACTATATCAAGCATCTTGTCTTTCTCTATTTTCTGGTTTGCAGAGTCTATATGTTCTACTTTTATCTTGGTCCCCTCCTCCCTTTCTGATATTTCTCCCGCGACCCTCAATAAATCAAGTGCCCTTCTCGCATCTCCGTGCTCTCTCGCGGCATAAGCCGCGCATTTTTCTATCACTCCCTCTTCCAGCACTCCTTCCTTGAACGCCTGCTCCGCTCTTACTCTCAAAATATCTTGTAGCTGCAACGCATTATAGGAAGGAAAGACAAGTTCTTCTTCACTCAGAGAACTTCTCACTCTAGGATCCAAATGGTCCATGAATGTGAGACTATTGCTTATACCTATTATGCTTATCTGCGCATTTTTCAACTCAGAGTTTAATCTAGTGAGAGTATATATGAACCTATCAGATATCTTCTTTACTGCTTCGTCAATCTCATCTAATATAATTATTATCACTTGCTTTTTAACATCTATCATTTCAATAAATTTAAGATATACTTGGTCGGTTGGCAATCCTGTTGCAGGAATGCTTCCTTTCAACTCATGTATCATCTCTGCAACGATCCTATACTCCGTATCTGCTACCTTCTTCAATTTACAGTTTACATATATGAACTGTAGATAATCTCCTCCAAGCTCCTGCAATTTCTCAAGTATTTTATCTCTCACATATCTTACACTTAGAGTTTTTCCGCTTCCAGTATTCCCGTATATGAACAAGTTGCTAACTCTCTCCCCTCGTAATGCGGGGGCCAATATTGAAGCAACAGATTCTATTTGTGCTTCCCTATGAGTAATCTGCTCGGGACTATAATTAGATTGCAATACTGATTTATTTTTAAATAAGTTATTCGAAATGAAAGAACTAAATATCTTATCTAATTTATCCATATTACACCCTTTTATCATATTTGCTAGTCTATCATTCTTATAAACATATCGATATTCTAGCCTTTATTTCCACTGAAAACAACTTGAATTTCATTGTAAAATCTCTTCTTATATCTATATTTTAATTAAAACACAGACACCTTGACTTCCAATGGAAATTTATTTAAAACAAACAATAACTAAAATAATAACACGAACTTATACCTAGTGTAAAATATATATTATAATATACTATATACTATACTATAGAAAAATTTATAAATAAAAATAAGAAAGAAAAAACCTCCTACTTTCTTTTTAAATCTTTCTCAATTCTCCATGCGAAACCATAGGGTGACACCCCACTCCAGCAGAGAAAAGTTTATATACAAAAGGTAGCTCAAACATCTATGGGATTAGAAAAGAGGCCATTAAAAGACATTATAGGAAAACTTGTCGTCACAAAAGAAGGAAGAAGATTGGGATTTGTCAAAGATCTTAGTTTTGAGACTAGGACCGGGGAGCTTATCCAACTCATCCTCAAGGACCCTACCCCTTATACAAGGAACTTAAATCTCGAGCTTTCCCCAGCTAAGGAAGCTCTCGTACCTTACAACACCATAATTGCGATTGGCGACTTCGTAGTTATCTCCGAAGAAGACCTAATATAATATTCATTTATAACAACTTTTAAAAACCATCTTTATTACACTCTTACATGAACATTATAGGATTTAACTTTACTAAAATAACTGGTGAGAAGTCAAAGAAATTCAAGACCCCCTTCACCATCGATACAAATATAGAGTTTACATCGATTGAAAAGGAAAAGCTGGAAATATTGAAAGAGGTCGAACCAATCACCGCCTCTTTTAAGTTTTCTCTAAACTACATTGAGATTAATGAGAATGAAAAAAACAAGAAGGGCCAAAAACAAGGAGAGATCTCTTTTGAAGGCACACTTGTGCTCTCAGCAAATAAGGAAGAGGCAAAGGATCTTTTGAAATCTTGGAAGAAGAATGAGATTCCAGATCATCTCAGGCAGCCATTATTCAACACTCTTCTAAGAAGATGCACTCTTCGCGCCATCCCCCTAGAAGAAGAATTGGGCTTACCTCTCCATATCAATATTCCTCTGTTAGAGTTTAAGAAATAATATTTATTCTTTTATTTTTCCCAATTCACCAAAATCAAATACTTCTAATTTTTCTCCTACAGCTTTCACTCTGAATTTTCTCAAGTCTATGTCCCATGCAAGACCCAGGTCTCCGCTCCTAGCATCAACTCCAGGGCTGTGATCTACGAAGCTAGGCACTATCACTACTCTTTTTCCCCCAAAATATCCATCCAGGAAGCACTTATATTTCTCATGCTTTACTCCATCATTTAATATCACTGCAGGATGCGCATGTCCAATTATCCATACGTCGTTATTGCTCTCATGGATTTCGGGAAAATCTTTGTCTCCATGCAAGAAGCAGACGCCATCAAAGCAATAGCAATCCCTCACTTCAGTATTTTCTCTTATAAGGAAACCAACTATCGAATCGTGGTTGCCTTGCACTATTACTACTTTCCTACATCTCTCTCTAAGATATTCGAGTAACTTCCTGAAATCTTCCCTCTCCTGCCCCAATACAGTTCCAAATACGTGTTTTACATCTCCAAGCAGCACAACTTCATCAACATCCCCTATTTTTCCAAATATCTCTTTAAAATCATCCATCATCTCCCCAAATAATCTCCTGCTCACACCAATCCCTGCTTTGTTCAGCGCCTCTTCATATCCCAAATGCAAGTCCCCAACAACTAAAATCTTCTTTCCCTTAGCTTCCACAAACACACACTTTCCAACAAACTCTAATTTAGTCATTTTTCCCCTATCGCCTTCAAATGCAATTCATGCATCCTCTTCAAGAATGACGCCCTGTCTTCCATCTTGATTAAATCGCTTCTCCCCTGCATCATCAAGTTCACAGCAAACGGTGAGACAAGAGGAGTATTTACTCTTTTCACTTTTACTTTCCCGCTCTCAATCCATCTTAATACTTCTTCCGCATTCTCTACATCCATCAGGTCCTCAAACACCTCTCTTCTCGCTTCTCTCAATATAGGGAATTCATTACTTAGCTTCTTGACTGCACTAAATAAGAACTCAGAATGCACTTGCTGCTTCCCCACGCTCTTCTCTCTACCTTTATACTGCCGCAGAATCATCAGGCTCCTCCCAGCACAATGCCTGAATCTTCTGCGAAGCACATCTGTTCTCTCAAGTGCCTCCTTCAATATCTCTTTCAGGTTTTTAGACTCGACAAACTTCAATATCTTCTCTCCATCAAGATTTTCCGCTGCGATAAAAAAACCACTGTCTGTTATCCCCATTTCAACATCTCTATGCCTCAATCTTGCGGCAGCATAAGCATACGCCCTTGCAAGTGCATCATTTACTCTTCTCCCATACATACTATGGAATACCATGAATTCTTTACTCTCCTTAAATTTTTCTACAACAACAGTCTTATCATCAGGTATTGCCGCAAACTTTTCTTGCTCTCTGCAATATTCGTATACTGTCTCTGCGACTTTTGAATCGCAGCGAGCATATTCTCTTACAAATTCAACACATTTCTTCTTGTCGCCTAATCTTTCTTTAATCAATCTTCTAAACCTCCCTATTTCCATTGCAACATCAAAAGAAAGAGGCAACATCTCAGAGAACCAAGATGGGATAGTAGGATTTCTGGAAACGTTTGCTCTTACAAATGCCTTCATTCCCCTGGAAAAGAGGAACTGATACTTCCTTCCTCCTAGTACAAAGATATCTCCTCTCTTCATTCTTTCAAGGAATCCTTCATCTATCTTCCCAACAACATTTCCCTTTCCCTCTCCTGCCCCAATTGCGACTGATATAAATCCTTCTTCAGCAATTGTCCCGATATTGGTCATGTATAGCACACGTGCAAGTTTTCCTTTCTTTCCAATCTGCCTCGTCACAGGATCGTACCATACTTTTGCATATACACTTCTATGCTCAAGAGCATAATCTCCTGCCAGATAACTCAATACATCATAGAAATCTTCTTTTGTCAATGACATATAGCACGCGCTCCTCCTCACAGTAGCAAGCATATCCTCAGCATCCCAAACTCTGCTAACTGCCATTCCAAATACTTGCTGTGCCAACACATCAAGGCAATTTTTAGGTATCTGAGCTCTGTCTATATGTTTCTCAATCATTTCTTTCATCAAGACAGCACATTCTACCAAGTCGTCTCTGTCTAGCACAAGGAATCTCCCCTTAGGTTGAGAATGCAGCTGGTGTCCCGCCCTGCCAATTCTCTGTAATGCTCTCGAGACCGACTTTGGGGACCTAAGTAGCACTACAAGGTCTATGTTCCCTATATCTATTCCCAACTCAAGGGAAGTTGAGCTTACAACCACTTTCAATTCTCCTTTTCTCAGCTGATCTTCAATTATGAACCTCTGCTCTTTGCTCATGCTGCTATGATGGGCTCCAATGATTCCAGCATATTTTCCAGGGAAGTGTAAATCTAGATAATGCACTATCCTTTCAGTAGCCGCTCTCGTGTTTGTGAATATCAAAGTAGTCTTATGTTCTTGTATCAGTCCGTCCAGAAGGTGATATAGTTTTTTCTGGCTTTCTGCATTTTCAGCCTCTAATATGCTCTTTCCAGGGAAATCGAGCCCGATATCAATACCCTTTATCAGCTTTACATCTGCAATCAAGCAATCTCTTCCTTTTCCAACAAGGAATCGTGCAATCTCTTCTAGCGGAGATATAGTTGCACTCAATCCAATACGTACAGGATCCAATACACACATGCTGCACAGATGTTCCAGTACCAAACTCAAAAAAACTCCTCTTTTGTTCGTCATTGCATGCACTTCATCTACAACAACAAACTCCAGCTTCTTTACATTCTCTGAAAACTTAGGCGTCACCAGCACAATGCCAAGCGATTCCGGAGTCGTCACATAGATATGCGGAATCTTCCGTGCTTGCCTTGCTCTTTCGCTTGCATCTGTATCTCCTGTACGAAGCCCAACCCTTATTTCTTGCATCTTGACTCCCTTTTTGTCAGCCAAAGTCTTTATTTCTTGCAGGGGTTGCACAAGATTCACAAATATATCGTTGCTTAATGCTTTGAGAGGACTGACATACACAGCATATATTTTATCCTCCAACTCCCCTTTTGCCGCCAATCCTACAAGATAATTGAGGATTCCAAGAAAAGCCGATAATGTCTTTGTCCCTCCAGTAGGGGCGCTAACCAATATGTTTTTCCTGTCCCATATTGTCTTGACAGCATAAAGCTGTGTCAAAGAAAAATCGGCAAATCTTCCAAAGAACCACTCTTTAACAAGTGGATGCAGAATACCTTTTACCTCTGCGCTCCCATGCGCCCCCATATAAGATATACTTCCATTGTTTTTCTCTGTCATAAAAATAGAATAATGTAATTACTTTCTTGCTCATTTCTATATAAAACTATCTCTTTCTTAGTTATCCCTCTACCTACAATCTTTATATAATCAACTCTCTATTTTATTCTATGCCTCCCCTATCTCAGCAGAAAAAAGATAAGATTCAAGAACTAATACTTCACTATCTCTTTACCCTCTCCCCTCAATCGGCCTTTACTGTCCAAATAAGCAGAGAAATAGCTCGAGATGAAGAGTTTACTCTTTCCCTTCTTCAAGACCTCAAAAAGAAGCACCTCATAATCGAGATTGCAAAGAACAAAGATGGCACAGATTACAAGAAACGCAGACGTTGGCGCCTTTCAAATGAGGTCTATGATATCTATAAAAAGAAACAGGACACCAAACCAAGCATCCTTTGAGACCCCATTAATTCCCAATTAATTCATTTATTCCAGAATTAAAATACCTTTAATTTTGTAATTTTTATCGACGCAACTCAATAACCATTGGAAATGAGGATATATTTATATATAATAAGATATTAAAAGATATATGCCTAAAAAGGTATTGTTAAGCCTTCCAGAACAGATTCATACCTATCTCAAACACGAAAAAGAGGTTTACGCTTATTCTTCCCTGCAGCAAGTCATATTAGATGCCTTGAGAGAGCACTGCTTTTTGAACAATCAAAACAAAAAACCAAAAAAAGGAAAGCGGGGAAGACCAAAAGATATCGATGAAGCTTACATTATTTCTCACAGGCTCCCCTTTAGTAAGAAGGGCAAAGACATCGACCTCTAACTATCGTTTAACTTGAATCTTTGTCCGCTTAAATGCAGTAGCATACCCCTTCATTAAATCAACGCCCGCATATCCTGCAAGAAAGCTTCCGGTTCTCCCGAAATCTAGAATAATCCCTGAAAAAGCACCTATAACTAATGCACAGAGGAAGTAAACAAGGAAGGCTCCCCTCTCAAAACTTCTTCCACTGCCTTGCATTTTCTTGACAGTAACAATAACACGCAGGACCGCGCCCAAGACTCCAAAGAGAGCCGAGATCAAAAGATGATTGATGACTTCGTTCATGGTTTAAGAGTGATAGTTTTAGGAACAGCCGCAGGGATAAGGTTCTCCAAGATATCCGTTCCAACATATCCCGCGAGTGCCGCAACTCGGGTATCTATATCTAGAAATGTTCCCAGGATGCCTCCCAAAAGTGCAGCAATTACCACAGAGGTCAGAAAATACTCTCCCCTTATCTTCTCTCGATTTGAGAGGGCTCGAAGAAGACCAAAGCACGCTCGTGCAAGTCCTCCCACAACACCCAGGCTTGCTGCCAACCACCAATCCATATATTATTATCAATTGGCTTCTATATAAATTCTCCTTTCTTTTCTCTACCTAAATCCTTATAATCTAATACCTCATCACAGACTAATGGACCCAATCAAAGAAGCCTTCGCGAAAGCAAAGGCAGATATTCAATACCTCAAAGATCAAATAGCCTTTCTCAATGAAGAAACTTCTTTCTTAAGACAGACACTAGATGATATCCTAAAAGAGGAGAGTGTTGAAAGGAAGGTTGACCCACAAGGAAACCTTTGTTTCCTTAGGAAGGAGAGTGTTGAGAAAGATTTTAGTTTCCCTTCAGGAGGGCCTGTTGAAAGGAAGGTTGACCCACAAGGAAACCAAGGTTTCCTTAGGAAGGAGAGTGTTGAGAAAGATTTTAGTTTCCCTTCATCAAAAGAGGAGAGTGTTGAGAGAGAACCTAGGTTCTCTTCAGCAGACAGACAGACCAACACACTTATTCCAGCACAAAATCCAGAAAACCCAGCATTCCAGCACACCAATTCCAGCATTCCAGCACAAAAACCACATCAATACGTCCTAAAAGGCATAAAATCAATGGTTTCCAGTGGAAATGATGGGGTTCCAGCAGACAGACAGACAGACCAGCAGACAGACCAGCACATCCATTTACACACAAAAATCGGTTCTAGAACCCCTCAAGAACACACATTCCAGCACCTATTCGAGATCTCAGAAGCCTTAGAGACTCTAGATCAAGCAAAGAAAGAAGTTCGTTTAAAATTCAAGAGGCTCACAAAACAAGAGATGGAAGTATTCTCTGCAATTTATCAATTAGAAGAACAAGGATTTACAGTAGATTATCCTCTCTTAGCCCAAAAACTCTCTTTGACCGAGAGCTCTATACGTGATTACGTACAAAAACTCATTAAAAAAGGCTCACCTATTCTTAAAACTAAGGAAAATAACAAGAAGATTATACTTCAGATCTCTCCAGATCTTAAAAAAATAGCCTCTCTTCCCACAATTTTCCAGCTCAGAGACATCTAAAAGTACGTTTAACCAATTTTCTCTCTCTAACTCTCTTAAAAATGATATAGATATTCGGTTATCCGATTAAGGTCAATCAAATCATTTATTTGCACTCACTTTTTTAGTCTAGCGACGGCAAACTAACCCTTTCCTAACCAAATTTCCCTTCCATTTTTCTTCACAAAGCACTCACTTCTTGTCTCATCAGGAAGATCGTTCTTATGCTCCCATCTTCCCTCACTTTTTTGACTAAAATCTCCAAAAACTTCTCTAAATTCACTCTCTTTAACTCTCACTTTTCTGTTTTTCATGACAAATTCTCCTCAGAAACAGCATTAACGCGAACTTTCTTCTTTTTACCAACTCTCACTTTTGCGTATTTTGACAGTTTTTCCTTAATTTCTAGGGGTACAAACACTCTTTTTTTCCCATTTTTCTCTGTAATCTCCTCAATCAGCCCCTCACTCTTCTGCTTTATTGCATTTATTTGCCCTCTAACCGTTGACTTTTCCTTCCCCATCAACAAAGCCAAATCTTCATAACTTAGTTTTAGATCACTATTCATTAATGTAAATATCAATGCTCTCTCATGAGGGGTTAAACCCTTAAAAATCTCATAAAAATTACCTGTTTGAACAGGCGTTTGAACAGCCGTATAAACATCTTCATCACCTGTTTGTTTACCTAAAACAGGCAAATTTTCAAACACCTGTTGATGATTATGGCCTTCCTTCATCGCATCAACCTCTTCCCTTATTATTCCAATTTCATTTTTTATATTCGATAAATCAGACTTTATTGAATTTAATATAGAAAACAGCTGTTTATCTGCTCCATCAAGGTGTTTGATCCACTTTCCTACAACATCCATGTCTTTTTTTACAGCAGAAAAGCTTTCTCGAATTTCATCACCATTCTCTTTTTCTCTATTTTTGAATAACCAACCAAACATAATAGTATACCAACACCTCTACTTTATAAACCTTTCTACATCAGCGAGGATAAAAAAGCATAAAAAACACCATTCCAACACCCCATAAACACTTCAAAAAACTCGGGCAAGACACCTCAAACAGCAATTTAATTTACTCAAACACCACATATTAAGATATAAACATCTGTTTAGACAGCAAAAAACACTCAAAAACACTCTCTCTATCGTCGACAACTATAAACACAGCATAAGATTTAAATAATACCTATTCTTAGATATCTTATCGCCTCTTTTCCCCAGAAGAGGACGTTTCATCACTCTTTTTGATGGATGGGACCTCCTCTTATGGGTTTATGACGCCTATTGTAGTCATCAGGGCCACTACTATTTTTTTAAACACCACAAACATTAACGTCAAAAATCAAGCTCAATCTTTTAAGCACAACCAGAATTCTTAAGCACGAGAGAAAACTATATATACTATAGCCAAGTATATATTAATTATGGCAGAAACCACCATCCAAGTGAGCACTGAGCTCCTTGCCAAACTCAAAGTAATGAAACTACACGAGAAGGAAAGTTATGAAGACCTTCTCTGGGATCTCATCGAAGATCGCCTTGAATTATCAGAAGAAACGAAAAAAAGCATCGCTCAATCTCGACAAGAATATAACGAGGGCAAATACAAAACCTTCGAGCAAGTGAAGGAAGATCTAGACCCATAATGTATAGTATTATTATACCTAATAAAGTCGAAAGGCAACTAAAAAACCTGGACAAATCAATCCAAGAAAGAATCATCTCTGTCCTTGAACGCATCAAGATTCGTCCACAAGATTTTGTTGAAAAACTAGTCGGAGAACCAGGATTTAAGTTGCGCGTAGGAGACTATCGAATAATTCTCGATATCATTGAGAGCAATCTTATCATTCTTCTCATCGAAATAGGGCATAGAAAGAACATTTACAAGCATTAAAGTTCGTATTAATCTCTCCTCACACCCCACATCTAAAACAATAACTTCAACTCCAGGAGCGCCGCAGGCGCGACCGCGCCCGACAGAAAGAGTTAAATACCTCCCCTTATCTCTAAAAAAATGATTAACACCAACCAGCAGAAATTTAATGCGTGTATTTATGCACTCCATTGTCTTGAGCAAAAAGCCAAAGAAGAACCAACTCAGAAATTTATTCACGAGGCGTACTTTCCAGGCAGCGTTAAAGTGGAGCTGTTAGGATTAAATAAATACAGGGAAACAAAAAATAAACGAGAGTATATGGATTGCGCATTCATGTTGCAAGAGGCAGTAAGGCGAGGGATGGCGAGTCAAGCACGAATACGGGGCGCGAGAGAAAGCGAGGATAAGATAGGTTATCTCCTTACAGACTCAGGAAGAGCTCTTGCACGTTCTCTAGAAAATATAATTCCTCAATTAGTACAGGAAGACAAGCAAAACGGATATTGGGGATATACAGATATGAAAAATCTCGGTTTCTAAAAATTCGCATTAATAAACCAAAAAATACTTCGTACAAGCTACCTTATACGAACTCTTTTATAAATAAGTTCGCATTAATTGCATCAGAGACACGATTGCCTCGTTTATGCAGACATTAAACCTAACGATGATGCCTTTCTCTTCTCCTCAGTATAAACCTCTCGCTCAAAACGCCGCAATTACCAAATCTTAAACGCCTTTGAACACCAATAGCATCACCTATTATTTTACTGCATCGGAAAAAGTTAGCAATAAGACATGAAAGTAGATGGTGTTTATACATAATCGTCAAAAAGTATAAAAACTTTCTTTTTCTTAAACACCTATGCCTAAAAAAACAAACAACTCAAACAGCACAAACACTCAAGATTTAACGTCTGTACTTTCAATCATTGTTGGATTAATCATCCTCATATGGCCAAATATACTCGCGATCACTGTTGGTCTTTTTCTTTTGATTACGGGAATTCTCGATCTTTACCGTAGAAATCACTCCGCTTAATCTTTTAGCTATCTACAATAACTTTCAGCATAACAACAAGGTTCGTTTAAGTATAAGGCTCAGGCAAAGTCTAAAACAATAACCTCAAACATAGGTGAGGCGCGAAGCGCCGAACACGCCCGATCATACAAATCTTTAAATAAATTAGAAAATTCATCATTCTATATTTAAGGGTTTAGCAGAGATGATAAAGGTTATTGCCCCTAAAAAGCAAACCTTTCAAATATATTTGAATATTCTAGAGACAGGAACAAAATTAGCCGATGCTCACTTTCAAGATATTATTGCTTTTCGTAAACAAGCAGGAAGCAAGGATCTTGACGGAGAAGAGGGGAATGATTTGAGAGAAGGTATTCTTAAGTATCATCTTAATAATTTGCTACAAATTTTCTCGGTTAATCATAAATAAACCAATTAGTTCGCATAATCTATATTAACCGCCGTTTTAACCAATTTTTAGCTATTTTTCAAACAGAAAAACTTAAATAGGCAATTTTTATGTCAAGGAACTTGACTAAAACTCCAGCTTTTAAGCTGGAGTTGTTCCTTGAGCATCCAAAAAACGAGCGCCTGCATCAAACTGCGGCGTTTAAGCCACAGTGGCGCATCGTTTTTTTGATGATAAAATCATGCATCGAACACCAAGACTTAGAGAGATTATCTACCCAAGTGGAGATAGAAATTACTTCTTTGCCGAAAATCTAAAAGGAGAAGAAATCTTTGCATTTGCCACTCCAGTAGGATTCCCAGAATCTTTTAGTCTCGACCACGAACCAACACTTGAAGCAAATAGAAAGACCTTGAGAAAAAGATTGAACTCATTAGCGCGATGGGCAGAGCAAAAATCTGGAAAATCGCCTCGGACAGTTAATGCCTATACTTGTTCTAAAGGCTCTTATGAAGACGGCCCAACACAAACCACATACACAGTTCAATTTTACAAAGCGACCTTCTTAGATCGCCACTCAGCACCTTTCAAAGAATCAAAATAAATAGTTCGTTTAACGTCAAGAACCGCCAGATTCTTCAGTTCTTGATCACGATCAAGAATAGCAATTCTTGACACCAAATAAAAATTCCCTAATCTCAAAAAAGCATAGACCGTTATCTAAAACTTTAAATACTCCTTCATTAATAAAAGTAAAATGTCAAACAGTCCAGAACATCCTCTAAGATCAATTTATAAGTCGGATGATGGAAAACAATTTTTTCACCCTACACGTTTTGAAAATATGACTCTCTACGGAACTTATTATAATGTTCATACTGGAGAGTATTACGGAGGATGGTGCTGCATTGATTGTGGAATAGGCTCTCTTCCCCTCGCTGCAGAGGACGAACTTTCTCGTGTTCCTCCCGAGAGCCCTCTCGGAAAAATCCTTAAATCTAGATCTAGAGAAAAAATTTGGCGACATGATGAGACCGGTTCAGATTAAAATAGTTCGTTTAATCTTCAAAACCTCTTTTTAACCAAGATTTCTCCTCAAGATTCATCCTCCATAACCCTTAAATAGCCAATTTCCATCATTATAATAACACCTCTTTTCCCCAGAAGAGGACGCTTCATCACTCTTTTTGAAGGATGGGACCTCCTCTTATGGGTTTATAATCTTCTAAATCCATAAAACAGCCGTTTAAACAACCACATTTAGAAAGATATTTAAACAAACAACTGTTTTAATCTATATTCAGAAGGAAAACAAACAAGTTTTTTCTGTAAACACTTACAATGGAGCTACCTATAGCGAAGATAAGTCTTAAACAGCATGAAAGAAAGACAATAGCTCTAGCTGGAGTAATTGACCGCGTGGCACAAACAACCGGACCAACACTGTTTTCTCTAGTAGATGGTTCTGGTACACTCATGTTAAAGGGCTTTGATGGAGCAGGTGTTCGAGCTTATCCACATATATTAGAAGGAGACGCAGTTAAAGTGACTGTCCAGATAAATGAATTTCAAGGCTCGTTAGAAGGAGAGATAAGAAAGATAATGAAATTGGAAGGAAATGAGGCTTCTAGTCTTAGAAAAAACATCGAGGCAGAGGAAAGAAAGATAGCAACAGTTCATCCAGTCCCATTTCTCGTAAAAAGTCCGGTCTTGGAAAAACTAAAGGAAAGATATATCCAGGCAGCTACAGAAATAAGGCTTGCAATTGTTAAGAATAGGCCAATAATTGTAAGGCACCATAATGATTGTGACGGCTATTCTTCAGGATATTCTTTGGAACGTGCAATAATCCCTCTAATAATCAAGCAACATGGCGGGGGAAAAGCCCCTTGGGAATATTACACTCGCGCCCCAAGTGCCGCTCCTTTCTACGAAATAGAAGATTCCATCAAAGACACAGCACATTCCCTTTCAGACGTAGCAAAATTCTCAAATAAGATGCCTCTAGTAGTCATCGTAGACACAGGATCGGGTTCTGAAAGCATTCTAGGGATCAAACAAGGAAAGATTCATGGTGCCGATTTTATCGTCGTAGACCACCACTTCTTTGAGGAAGATGTTACTTCTCCAGAGGTTTTGGTCCACATAAATCCTTTTCTTGTTAAAGAAGATGGTTCGACATTTTCTGCAGGCATGCTTTGCACTGAACTTGCAAGATTCATAAACCCAGATATAGCAATAGATCATCTTCCAGCATTATCTGGAATGGCCGATAGGATAGATAATCCTTCTGTGATGATTGAATATCTCAAGATTGCAGAGAAGAAAGGGTATACAAAGGAGCTCTTGCACGATATTGCCGCATTGATAGACTACGTTTCAACAAAATTAAGATTTATGGAAGCAAGAGAGTATATTGAAGTTGTTTTTGGAGATCCAATTGACAAGCAAAAAGCCCTAGTCTCTCTTATGAATCCTCACATCAGAGGGTTGCAGGCAAGGGGCATAAATATAGCAAAAACTACAGTTAAAAGAGAAACTATCGGGAAAACCACTCTCCAATTATTGTTTGTGGAGGAGACCTTCTCAAGGAACGCTTATCCAAAGCCCGGACAAGTTGTAGGAATGATTCATGACTTTTATCAAGAAGAAAAAAAGACTCGAAATGTTGTGTCTATAGGGGTATTGAGTGATTTAGTGACTATAAGGGCGGGAGATGACTCCAACTTTGTTGTTCATGATTTCTTAAATGAGATTTTAAAGAACGCACCAGAAGCATTTCCAGAAGGTGGCGGCCACAAGCAGGCAGGAGCATTAAGGTTTGTTCCTGCACAGAAAGATAGGGTGCTTGATATTCTAAGGTCTTATATAAAGAAGGTTCAAAAGAAATAGTTAGTGATGATGGCGATGGACAAGAAGAACATTATCAAATAAAAATATGTTAAATCTCTGAAGCAAGAAAACTCCACCAAGGAGAGCGAGTATTAATTATTTCACCTGAAGTGGCATCCACTTCCTGCACTACTTCTGCTGAAACTGGAATAATCCAGAAGAGCTTCCCAGATTTCTTTCCTTTGACTACGTAAATGGCCCTTCCTAGATCCACGTTTATGGTCACTTCGTTTACAGTTCGTACATATTGCGAGGCATTTAAGGCAGCCTTAAGAGAAATATTAAATGAGGAAAAATTAGTTACCCTTGGAGAAATTGAGACATTGATAGAATAAGAACTATTGATATAAACTGAGAAATTGCTCACATTAGAGTAGTACGAAGAGGTATTACTTTCATTATAATAAAAAGAGAAAGTATAATTAGATTCTTCAGTGACCTTTAAGGTGTAATTTACTCGATGCAGAAAATATGAGTAGTTGCTTTCATTATCTTCCTTCCATGAGGAGGTAGTACCATTAGAAAAAGATGGGGAAGTATCGTTTTTAGGAAGTTGAGGTGAAGTAAAATTTTCAATAAAAATTTGACGAGTTCTATTTGAAAAACTATTATTATAAGTTCGATTATTATAAAAAGTAGGAGTGCTGTTAGAGTTATTTAATGAGGCGTTTACAGAGAAAGTTATATTGGATTCTGTTCCAGTAGAATTCGATATATTTTCGTTAAAAGCAGAGATGAAGGAAACCATCAAGATCATTAAACAAAAGGAAATAAAATAAACACTCATTTTCATAATGTGAGAAAGTGTTTTACCCTATATATATATTTCTACGAGTGATTATGTACTGGAGGGTCTTTATCTATTCCAATCACTTTTATCTTAAATAATAATTTTCTTCCTGCAAGATGGTGATTGAAGTCTAACGTGACAATATCTTTTTCTACTTTTGCTATAGTTACAGGAATCTGCCCTCCCTCAGGAGTATTTATTGCAAGAGTCATCCCGGGCGCAGGCTCTGGTTTAATGGGAAGGGATTTCCTTGGAATCTCTCTGAATAACCTCTCATCGGGCAACCCATATCCTTCTTTTGGTTCTACACTGAATGTCTTCTCATCTCCATCTCTCATTCCAATCACCGCTTTCTCAAAACCCTCGATAACTTGCTTTTTTCCCACTTCAAAAGTAAGTGGATGGGAGTGATCTCCATGAGTGGACGAGTCGAAGATTTCTCCGTTCTCAAATCTTCCTTCATACTCAACAGTCACAGAAGAGCCTTGTTTTACTATCATTAAATCTTTGATAAATGACTCTATTTAATCCTTTCTTTTCTTAAGATAGTCGTGAAGATGGATAAAGTAAGGTTCTTTTTGTGAATATGCTAGCCTCTCAATTATCAATTCAGGGGTGGAGTGCGCAAGTTTTCCCATTATGGGATTATGGTCTACAATGAGCTCAAACAATTCAGTCAGTCCTTTTGCTTCTATTCCATCTATCCTTGCACCCAAAGGCAATTGGCCTTGCATCTCTCTTCCAAGATGAGTCGCAAGTATCATAAAACAGTTTTTTTCAATAAAATATTTCGCTGTAGCGCAGATTATGGTTCCAGCAACTCCGGGCTCAGTTACAGATTCTATCTCGTCAGCAAGAATCATTGTAGACTTTCCAGGTTTTATTGTAGACAGTTGGGTTAAAAGAGTCTCAAACGCACCTTTGCTCATAGAACCCTTGTTTTTTGCAAAATAATACACTTCTTGGAATACAGGTATCTTGGTCTCTCCCCTAGTGGGTAGCCCAAGATGAAGCAAGGATATCATCTGGATTACATGCTCTATAAGGGTTGTCTTTCCCCCACTGTTGGCTCCAGTTAATATGGAACAGTTTTGACCTTGCCCCAAATTAAATGTTATGGGCTGGGCATTCTCCAAGAAGAGGTTTCTAGAAGAGACCATTGAAAAGTCTTCACTTAACTGAGGATAATGGTTTGCAGTCCTAAGATACATAGATATCCCTGCCTTAAAATCTTCAAGCAAAAGCATTTCAGAGAGTTTCTTTATCTTATCTGAGACCTTAGTTAACTGATCAGAGTTTCTCTTTATTTCTTCCGCTAGGCTTGTGCTTTGAGAGGCATTCTGTTTCTTTATATATCTAGCACATTCTTCATCGTTCAGAACGACTGGAAAGCTTTCAATAAATAGACTATCAGGTAGGCCCGTTTTAATTATTTCTTGTCTTAAATGTACCTTCAATGAAGAAGGAAGCGCCGATTTATGCAGCATCGCCAGAAGAGCCTCTCCAGACAATGTCAAGGATTTGATATGTTCAGAGACGCCGTCATTTATATCTGAGAGTAAATTTTGCATGTCTTCATAAGTCAGGTTTTTTACTTGCACTGATCTAGCAAGAGGTAGCAAAGGCAAAAGTTCTTTTGCAATATCTGCAATTTCTCCTTCTCCAGTTGAAAGGTTTTCTATTATATTTTTCCATCCAGATAATGTCCGTACATGCCTCTCTAGATAAGCTTCTTCTACGCTATCAAGGAATATGCTCTGCGGTAGCTGTTCTATTGCTCTGGAGAAGTTCTCACATTCTATGGCTTGGATAAGGTCATAACTTTCTAGAGATAGGACGTCCTGTTCGTTGATCAAGTATTTGACAGGACAGTCTAATTCTTTCAATTCTAAAAATATTTTCTCATCTTCTGTAACTACTATCACTCCATAGGCCGGGTTCCAATAAGGTTTAGGAAGAACGAAATCTTTGAATTGATGATTGCTTAAGTCAAGGGGAATTTTCCTGAAGAAATCCTGTCTTCTCAAAATCTCGCTATTTGAGGCACCTACGGGAAAACACTGCCATATCTGGGCTGTATCGTCAAACACGAAATGCTTGGACAACGCATTGACTACTCTAAGATAAACAGATTTCGCATCGGTACTCTTGAATATAGAAGAATTTGGTCTAGATGATACTCCTTTAGGATAAAACGGAGATAATCCTTTCTCCTCTATGAAATCTATTATCTCTTTTTGCATAATGAACATTCAAATACTATATTTAAAGAGATTTGTGTATCTTATTAGTGTCTTTTTGATCTTGACACCGCTACGATTATTACAATCACAAGGACTATCGCAACGACCAGCACCCAATACCAGTTATTATTTTCAGTATTCCTTGTCTGTATCGGCTGATCTTTAGTGACTTGTTGTTGTTTTTGTTCTCCAGGAACATCGTCTGCCTTAGGTGTGGCAACTTTCTGCGCAGAAGACATTTCTTCTCTGATAGAAATTATAGTAAAGTTGGCTTTGTTTCCAGTTATGGAATTGAGAGTTACTTTCAAATCATAATATGAATCATTTGTCACCTCGAATTTCTTGCTCTCCCCTATAGTAAGTGTAGCATTCTGAGGAGTTGAAGCTACTTGTATTGTCGCAGTTGTCGCAGATATTGCCAACACTCCTACCGAATGTTCTTCATTATTAACGGTCAACTTAACTCTCTCATTGGAGCCAAGGTTTGCACTATATCCATTAATGACTTGTGTCTCACTCAAAATAATTGTCTGTTTCCATGTATTAGTGGTTGTAGCTCTCCCTCCATCAGTACTTGCAGCAGGCGTTGTAGTTGAAGCAACGGTGGTACCAACTATGCTTGGCCCGGTTCCGGAGAAATGAGGCAAACGAATCCAAATAACATTGCCTGTTTTATCGATGTAGCATGGGCGGGAGGCATTCAACTCGCTTGCCGTAGTAGTGCAGTTAGTCTGTCCAAGAAGATAGTTCCATTCCGTTTGTTTGGCCACATAGTGGCTAAAGTTTCCTGACAAAGAACTTGCAGCAGACCCATTAGCAGTTGTATTCCACATTACTTTCCAATCGTCATCATAGAGCGTAGGAATAGTCATATTGACATCATTAGCATCATTAAGACCACTCCCTGCGGTTTCGGTATAAGGTATAGAAACTAGAATAAAATCATATACGTTAGGCCCTCCAGAACCGAATCTCACTGCCTGGTCAAAAGAACTCCCACTCGTTCTATCTGTTGTTGAGTCATCAAACAACGCATCTGGAGGTCCAGAGGCCATCATATCTACATTGACGTAATGGACGCTTATATTGCCTGTCCCCATCCTAAAGCTTAGTTTTCCACCACCCATGATCGCCCCCATGGGATTAAAACTACTCATGTTCTGTCCACTTCCCCCAATAAGGCAAGTGCTTGCAGGGCTTGGAACGTCACAGCTTGAATTGGAGATGTAAAGACTCATAGAAATACTAGTTGCAGCTACTTGCCCATCGATATCTCCTGGGCTGAATGAATTAATAGTTATGTTATACGCGCTAAGATTGTTATTGGTTCCTCCTTGCAGATGCCTTGCCGAAAGTATCTGATCGATTCGAGGAGATATTCTTTTGGGGGCATAGTTGTCCCCTCCAACAAATATATTCATTTCTTTTATTCCTGTGACATTCAAGAGGGGCAGCGAGAAATTGCCATTTCCTGTTTGAGGGACATCTTCTATCCAGGTGAACTCTGGAGCACCCCATTGAGAATAGTTTACCGTTACTTCCATATGCGAGAATGCCTGGCTAATGCTGTGATTGGACTTATTGACAAGTTGGAATGTTTGTTTTGCAGTGGCAAAAAGTTTCTTTGCTGAGAAATCACCAGCAACATCAAGGCCGATATAGGAGAGATTTCCTATCAAGCCCCGAAGGACAAAATCAATATTCACCGGGGCAGCACCATATTGGATGGTAAGATTTGCAAACGCCCCCAGATAATTTGTCCCATTTCTTCCTGTGGCGAAAAGCATATAAGAAGTACTCTCAGCAGATGCAGGAAGAGACATATTGTAAACTCCTGTTGTAGTATTAAAAAGATCTGTAAAGCTATTGGTAAACGCGCTCATATTAGCAAACATACCCCCCATAGAAGCATGGATCATATTGCCACTTTCCATCAGATAGGCGATGACAGAAAGGTTATCAAGTCCAGCAACATTGATTGCACTTGTAAAGTTGATTGTTCCATTGACACGAGGCATGCTTAAAGTGATATTTACTTGCTTGTGCACTGTTCGCGTAGTTCCATTGTAATGGGAGATATTATTTCCACTTGCAAGAGTTGTTATATTATATGTCGCGCGAGAAGTAAAATTATTCCATTCAAAACTGACGCGCAAGCTTTGGTTGGGGAAAATCATAACAGAATAATTGCGATTTGCAGGAACGACAACATTGGCCTCAAAAATCCCTCCACTTGCCCAATTAAAGCTTTCTGCAATAGGATAACCGAGTGAAGTATCTTTGATCTGATAGTTAAACGCAATTCTTCCCCCGCTCGCATTAATAGCTGTGAGATTAAAACTGCCTGCTTCGCGTAAATAAGAATTCAAGCTCCCAAGGGTATCAAACATAAATGAGGGAAATGCAGGAAGCGACTGCCCCACATAATCAGTATAGTTTGCTGTTGGAATTGAAATATTTTTATGAGTTATCTGCGGAGAATAGAGCCAAGTTGCAACATCAGGCATAGTAATATTAAACCATCCCGATTCATTGCTTGTCGTCGCATTATATGCAACAATCGACCAATCGACAACACTCCTTGTAGTAATATTGATCGTCGCATTGGCAAGAGGATTCCCATTGATATCATAAACAGTCCCATTAAAATTAAATGCGCTAACACATGATAAGGAGAAGATAAAAGATACTAACAAAACCAAATAACAAAACTTAAACCTACTAAACACCACTTTCATCTTTCTATCCATAGGCACCATCTATTTATAAAACTGCCCATTGGCCAGCCTTAACCAATGTGCAAATATCGCAACAAATATCAGCAATCCAAATGCTCCTACCCAGACCAAGGCATTAAACTCAGACAATACATTTCCCAATATTGTCCCGGCCAGTATAATGAAGAACATTAAAACGAAATATTGTAAGAATATATGTCCTCTGTCATGTATCTCTCTAAGGTTTAGATGCTTAGTGCTAATATAAGTACCTCTTGTTTTATGCATAGGTAGGATGCAAAAAAAGGTCTCTTTATAATGATTGCCGGTTTCCAGTACCACCTTTATTGAAAGATTTATAATGAGTCAGGTATTGCATTTTTTGATGCCTCTGTAGCTCAGTTGGTCAGAGCGCAAGTTTCGTATCAGTTGTCGAAGAAACTTGAGGTCGGGGGTTCAATTCCCCCCAGAGGCTTTTCTTCACAAAAGGGGAATTGTTCAATTCACTTCAATCACGTAAGTGTTGAAGTCCCTGAGAACTTTCAGTTCTCAGAGCCCCCAG